>CAVFAD010000024.1:1983-25055 GCA_963620305.1 Bacteroidaceae bacterium
CCCCTGAACGGCGCACGCTTCGTCGATAAACGGCAGCGTCATGACCTTCTGTTCAATGGAATACGGGTAGATATTGTATGCAGAAATAATAATAATGCGCTTTTTTCTGCCCGTAAAAAAGACATAGCCGTCCTCATCGACATAACCCATATCGCCCGTGTGCACCCAGCGCGTACCGTCCGCGTCAACAAAGACACCGTTGTTCCACACCGTGCCGTCGTCGGCAAGATAGCCGTTCATCACGGAATTTGAGGTAACGCACAGCTCGCCGTTTTCGCCTGCAGGGAGAATATTTCCGCTTTCGTCAATGACTTTTACGCGCAGTCCGAAGATACATTTGCCTATCGAATCGGCTTTGCAGTTATTGTGATAATTTGTCGTACACGCGCCGCCCATTTCGGTAAGTCCCCATCCTCTGAAAAGCTGAGCACGGCTGCCGTGGTCGGCTAAAATGCCGTTCATTTTCTGTATAAAGCTCTCACTGACGATGTCGCCGCCGGTGTAGAGCACCTCTAAATTTTTAACGCCGTCGTTGTCGAAATTGTCCGCCGCAATCATCTTCATAAACATGCTCGGTGCGCCCGAAATGTACTGCACGTTGTAGCGGCTGATGTAATCGTTAGCCTTATGCGCGTCGAATTTAGGCATAATTATCCCCGAAAAGGCGTTGCACGTGCAAAAATGAATACCGCTGCTGATGCCGAAAGAATGAAAACAGGGAAGAATGCAAAGGCTGAACGAATTTCCGTAGGTGTGGGGAAGATCCTCCTTGTATCTGTACGTGCCGTAGGCGACGTTGTTGAGCGCGAAGGCGGACAGCACGACCGTCTTTGATTTTCCCGTGGTGCCGCTGCCGTGAAGGTATATCGCCGCGTCGCGTCCGGGGTTTTTGACGGTCGGAACGGGCGCACCGGCAGACTCCAGCGCAGCAGCGAAACGGATGCAGGAGGAGGGGAGCTGAACTTGCAGATTTTTGTCCTCTTCGGTTTTTGCCTTTTCTTTTATCTCTCCCCGCGCATAGTCGGAAAGAGAGCAGACGACCGCCGTCGACGAGCCGATAACCTCGGCATACGCGCCGTACATACGGTCAAGGATAAAGATACCCCTTGAGCCGACCTTTTCGCGCTCCTCCCTGAGTGCGGCAGGCGGCAGAAACGGCGGCACGAAGTCGGCAACCGCGCCTATTTTGCTCAAAGCGTAAAATATGATAAACGCGTGCGGAGACGTCGGCAGAAACACGGTAAAAACATCGCCGCGTTTAATGCCGTTTGCGACAAGGAACGACGCAAGCTTTTCGACGTCCGCGAGCATTTCACTCATCATTGTCGTGCAGTCAAGATTAACAAAAGCCGCGTAATCTCCGACATCGGCGGATATTCTTCCGTAACAGCCGAGCAGATATTCGTAGCAGGACTCCTCGCCCGGCTCGACGAGGTACGGTCTGTGTGTCATTTTTTATCTCTCCCGTTTTTTTCTTTTATTCTATATGAAAATAAAAAGCGGGACAATGCTTTTGCGCGATGTTCAATATTTCCCGCGCAAATTAACGGCAAAACGGCAAATCCCCGACATTCTGTCGGAGAATCAACAAAACAGGCACACGCTTTTCGGCAGCATTGCCGAAAACTTCGCTTTTCTTCCTTCTGCTTTACGCAGAAGCTTTGCATTTCCCGTCATTTTTCAATTATTAAATTCTTGATTCCGTGTTCTAAAATCGTGTTTATAAGCTCATTGCGTGAATAATTCGCCTCAGCTGCAATTTTGTCTATTTCCGTCAAAAGTTCTTCATGTATGCGAAGCGTTATCAGTCGGTTTCCGTCCTCTCCGCGTCGTTTTTTTATCACAAGCGGTTTCTTCGTGTCAGCCAAAATGCAACCCTTCCTTCAATTGCTGTTCGTAACACAATTATATGTTGACACAGCAGAAAGCGGTATGATACACTTTGGTTGCATTTATGATATTATTTATGATATTGTAAGTGATATCGACGCAAAACGACAGGCTGTTTTTAAGACACCTCAGCCGAAACGGCAAAACGGCTCTTCTGATTCGACAAAAAGGAGAACGGAACATGAACAAAAGAAATTCCAATATGGAGCTGCTGCGAATCACGGCAATGCTCATGATTATTGCATCTCACATTCTCAACCATTGTATCTATGTGCAGCTGACAGATACAAATCTGATTTCACAGCTCTCAAACGAGTGGATATGCCAACCGCATTTTCTCAAACGGCTTTGCCTGCCGGCAATTATCGTCCCTTTCGGAACGGCTGCCAATGCAATTTTTGTTCTCATTTCGGGTTATTTCATGGCGAACAAGCCTTCCGTTGATTTAACGAAAATATCAAAAAAGTTGATTCTTCAGCACGCTTTTGCCGCCTTTGTTTTGGGTACTGTCTCTGTTTTTGTCTACCGCAATATAACGACACTGCCTTTGAGTTTGATTTCGTATAACTCTTTCGGCAACAGTTCATGGTTTGTCGGTTACTTTTTCATTATCATGGTTATTGCAAAAGTCTTTCTGAACCGCTTCTTGGGCAGGCTGTCACCTCAAAATTACGTAATGTTTATGGCTGCGATATTCGCGCTTGTTCAATTCTCTTGGAGCAGATCCGTAATGAACAATATGATAAGCGGCTTAGATGTAATCTGTACAGGCGTATTTCTCTATTCACTCGGCGGTTACATAAGAAAATACAATCCGTTTGAATCCGTCAGACTTTGGGTTCTGTTTGCGATATTCGCAGCGATAACTTTTTTCTTGCTCGCAAACTTCTACATAAGCACCGCAAATAAAATTCGATCCTTTGATCCGAACGGCGGAAATTTGTTTATTCAGGATATCCTCAGCTATGGAAATTACCATATCATTCCTATTGCACTCGGAATAACCCTTTTTGAATTGTTCAGAAGAATAAATCTCCCTGACAATTCGGTCATCAATTTAATCGGGTCGTCTACCTTTATGGTTTACCTTATCCATGACAACGATTTTTTTTACTCGCTGTGGAAAACTCAGAATTGGCTGTCGCTTCTGTATGAAAATGTTTTCCTCTTCGCCGCAGTTTTCATTCTGTGGACGGTTGGAACATTCTCCGTCGGTTTTTTGTGTTTCTGCCTTTTCAAAATTGTCTGCAAACTGCTGCCTGCAATTAAACCTCTTGCAACAAAACGAGGGTAAGCCTTTCCGATTTTTCTCCGCATAATATTCTTGATATTTTTAACAAAACAGGCTTTGCAATTGCTCGGAAACGAGCGGCGCAAGCCTGTTGTTTTATCCATACAAAAGTCACCCTGCAATTCCGAAAAAGCACAAAGCCTTACCCTTCGTGGGAAACTTGCGTTGGCGATTTCGTCGGCAACCGTCGGACAAAAAAACAGCGGAGCTTTTTGAATAATGTAATTTTCAGTCCACACAACGTCTGGCGGTCACGCAGGCATAATTATATGTTTACTGTCGCAATTCCGCAGGGAACGCGCACCGATTCGCCGCCGACACGCGCACCGATTCGCCGCCGACATTGACATTGTAAATTTCTATGATAAAATAGTAAAATAAGAAAACCGAGCGAAAAACCGAATGCGGGGGACTCTCATGACAACTATCGCAGCAATTTCAACACCGAACGCAGCAGGCGGCATCGGCATTGTCCGACTTTCGGGCGACAGTGCTTTTGACATAGCAGACGCTTGCTTTCGCGCCGTTTCCGAAAGAAAACTCGGCGAAATAAAGGGTTACACCGCAGCGTACGGTACCGTTTTTGACGCTGACGGCGACATTGACGGCTGCATTTGCATCGTCTACCGCGCTCCGCACAGCTACACGGGCGAAAACACGGTTGAAATGTGCTGCCACGGCGGTCTTTTTGTCATGCAAAAGGTTCTTCGCGCCGTGCTTGCGGCGGGCGCGTCTCCTGCGGGCCCCGGCGAATTTACCAAACGCGCTTTTTTGAACGGAAAAATGGATCTCGCGCAGGCGGAGAGCGTCATGAACGTGATTTCCTCACAGGGAACAGCGGCTCTGAACGCGTCGCGCAGTGCGCTTGAAGGCGCGGTAAGCCGCAAAACGGAAAGTATTTCGTCAATGCTTTTGTCCGCTGCGGCTTCACTGGCGGCATGGGCGGACTACCCCGAGGACGATGTTCCCGCCGTGGACGGTTCGTCGCTCGGCACGTCACTTCAAAACGCCGCCTCGGAGCTTAAAAAGCTCATCGAGCGGTGCGATAACGGAAAGGCTGTCACCGAGGGTGTGCGCACCGTAATCTGCGGCAAGCCGAACGTCGGAAAATCAACACTTATGAATCTTTTGAGCGGTTATGACCGTTCTATTGTCTCCTCGATTGCGGGCACTACTCGCGATATTGTGGAAGAAACCGTCCGTTTGGGTGATATCGTTCTGCGGCTTGCAGACACCGCCGGACTTCGCGATACCGATGACGAGGTGGAAAAAATCGGTGTTTCCGCCGCAAAAAAACGCATGGAAAATGCCGATTTGACAGTTGCGGTTTTTGACATTTCGCGTAAATTATCGGACGAGGACATACTTTTGCTCGAGCAGTGCAAAAACAGGCGAAGTGTTGCCGTAATCAACAAAACAGACCTCGCGCCCGTACTTGACACGGACAAAATAAAGGAATACATTCCCGAAACGGTTTTCATCTCGGCAAAATCCGCCGACTCCGCAAACAGCTTAAAGGCATCGCTCGAACGCGTCCTCGGTGTTGCGGCCGCAGATTTCACTCAGGAAATACTCATAGGCGAACGTCAGCGCAGCTGCGCCGTGAATGCACTTCGGTATGTCGGCGAGGCACTCGACGCGCTGAAGAGCGGCATGACTCTTGATGCGGTGAACGTCAGCATCGACTGCGCCCTCGACGAGCTTATGAGCCTGACGGGCAAAAGAGTGACGGACGAAACGGTAAACGAAGTGTTCTCAAAATTCTGCGTAGGAAAATAAACTGCACGCGCACACGGCTCGCTTTTAAGTGTCGAACCGCACAAATACTTTTTCCGCGACTCCTTCATAAACGCTTTTTTGCACCGCAAAACTTTCAGCCGACGGGTCTTTGCCGATGTTTTTTCTCACCGCAAAGCTTTCAGCCGACGGGTCTTTGCCGATGTTTTTTCTCACCGCAAAGACTTCAGCCGACGGGACTTTGCCGATGTTTTTTCTCACCGCAAAGACTTCAGCCGACGGGTCTTTGCCGACGCTTTACGCGTTATAAACCGTTCCCATAATCGCTGCAGCCGCTGCCGCACCGCTGCCCGCCGCAAAAAAGAAAAGTAAAATTTTTACAATTATTTCTTTAACACGGCGTTTCTTTATCCTCGGCGGAGAGGAGGTTTCCTCCATGAGCGCGAGAGCGGAGCTGCGCAGCCGTTCTTCGCCGTCCGCGCGGTGTTCGGGACGTACAAAAAAGATTGCTTTTTCAAAATATGCGCTGTCGGGACGCGGTATTTCCAACACGTAACGGTTTACTCCTTTTATCACGGTGAGTACCTCCCCTTTCTTTTTTTCCTTTCACCGAAAATTATGTGCTGTTTTCCGCTCTGTCATTCATCCGATTCCTTTTTATTTTTCACGCATGCTTTCGGTGTGTACGGCGGGCGGCGAAACGGTAAATGCGCACAAAAAACGGCTCACGAGCTACTGTAAAGCGTTGTATACGGTTTGTATATTGTTCAAAACAAGTAAATTGTCAAAAACTATGTTGAAACTGTTTATAACTGCCCCGAAAACCGCTTAAAATCGGTGTTTAGAACGTTCAAAAGTTATAAACATTAGGACTTTTTAACATTTTTAACGTATACGATATGTTATTAACACTTTCCCGTTATACAAATAGGAGATGTTTTTTGAACAAAATTTCAGGAAAATTTTAGTCAAAATACCCATAGTCATTTGCGCAAAAAATTTGCCTGCAGCGCGTAAAAGCGACGGCAAAGCACCGCCGCCGCACAAAAAAAAGAAGCGAAAGGAGCACTGTCCGATGAAAACAGCACAAAAAGGCGACGCGGTCGAGGTTACGGATTTCGGTGATATCAATCTCGCTCTTACTCTCGACTGCGGTCAGTGTTTTCGGTGGAAAGAAGAGGAGGACGGCATTTGGCACGGCTTCGCCGGCGGCAGGTCGGTACGCGTCGCAAGAACAAAGGACGGTCTGATTTTCTTCGGAACAACAGCTGACGAAGTCAACGGCTTTTGGGCGGACTATTTTGACCTTAAACGCGATTATGACAAATTTTTACAGGAATTATCAAAGGACAAAGCTGTCCGCGAAGCGATCCGTCAATACGGCACGATTCGCATTCTCAGGCAGGAGCCGTGGGAGGCGATGTGCTCGTTTATAATTTCCGCGTGCAACAACATTCCTCGCATAAAGCAGATAATCGAGCGGCTCTGCACCCTTTTCGGCGAACCGCTTTCCGACGGTTTTGCGTTCCCCTCGGCTCGGTCGCTTTCCGTTCTCACTCCGGAAGACCTGAGTCCGATTCGTGCGGGTTTTCGCGCTCCGTACATAATCTCCGCCGCGAAAAAAGTGACGGCGGACAGCGCAATTTTCGACCGCCTGCGCAGCGAGGGCGAAGGCGCGGCGCGGAGGGAGCTTATGACCTTTGACGGCATCGGAAAAAAGGTCGCGGAGTGCACAATGCTGTTTTCGCTCGGTTACGGCAGCGTCTTTCCGACGGACACGCACGTAAAAGCCGCCGTCGGGGAGCTGTATCCGAGCGGACTGCCGGAGTGCTTTTCGGTCTTTCCGGGACTCGCGCAGCAGTATGTTTTTTACGCGGATGTCGCAAAGCAGCGCAAAATTCGCTGAGCCAAACCGACGGGTGAACATGAATTTAACGGAACATTTTGAATAATGAAAATTTAATCCGCGCGATGTTTAACGGTATGAAGCGGTCGGGTTCCGAAGGGAGTGCGTGCCAAAAATCAAAAATCGCACTTGACAATTTCCGTCGGTTCATGTATGATAGTGCTGCATTCCATTGGGGAGTAGCTATGGGTTTATCCCATCCGCTGTCGTCACCCGCGTTACCGCGCCGGCATCGGACACATGCGAAAGCGTATGAAGCAAGACCTTTGGCAGACTTTAACGTCTGTCCGAGGTCTTTTTATTATTTTTCGGGAGGATTTTTTCAATGAAGTACCACTTTGAAACGGTTGAACGCGTTCTGTCTCTGACACAGAGCACTCCGCTCGGCTTGACGCAAACGGAAGCGGAGCGGCGGCTTGAACGCAACGGCAAAAACAAGCTCAACGAAGCGAAATCCAAGTCATTCCTGCGCCGTTTTGCACAGCAGCTTGCAGACCCCATGATTATAATTCTGATTGCCGCGGCTGTTATTTCCGCTGCGACGACGCTCTATGAGGGGCACCTCGCGGGCAAAACGTCCTTTCCGACGGACACCGTGATAATTCTTGCTGTTGTGCTGATAAATTCCGTGCTCGGAGTGCTTCAGGAAAGCAAAGCGGAAAAGGCAATCGACGCACTCAAGGAAATGAGCGCGGCATGCGCAAAGGTGCTGCGCGACGGCAAAACCGTCACCGTCAAAAGCGAAGATTTGGTTGTCGGCGACGTCATTTTGCTCGAAGCGGGCGATGCCGTTCCCGCAGACTGCCGCATAATCGAGCAGCACTCGATGAAAGTCGAGGAATCGCCTCTCACGGGTGAATCCGTCCCCGTCACAAAGACCGCCGACACGCTTTCTTCGGACGGCAAGCTCACGGAAGTCCCTCTCGGCGACAGAAAAAATATGCTCTATTCGGGTTCCGCCGTCGTTTACGGACGCGGCAAAGCCGTGATTACTTCGACCGGCATGAACACCGAAACGGGAAAAATCGCCGAAGCCATAGCGAACGCGGGCGAGGGACAGACACCGCTGCAGAGAAAGCTGTCGCAGCTCTCAAAAATACTCACGGTGCTTGTTCTTGCCATATGCGCGGTAATCTTCGCGATATCTCTTTTGAAAGAGAGAGCCGCACTCGCGTCCGGTGACCCCGCGCTCATTTTCAAAAGCGTTATAAATGTATTCATGGTCGCCGTGAGTCTTGCGGTCGCCGCCGTTCCCGAGGGTCTTGCGGCGGTCGTTACAATAGTCCTTTCCATAGGTGTCACGAACATGTCCAAAAAGAGCGCGGTGATAAGGCGGCTGACTGCGGTCGAGACGCTCGGCTGTGCACAGGTCATCTGCTCGGACAAAACAGGCACGCTCACGCAGAATAAAATGACGGTTGTCGACACATTCGGCAGCAAAATGCTGCTTGCCAAGGCTGCGGCTCTCTGCTCCGATGCGGAGCTGAACGCAGACGGCACCGTCACGGGCGAACCGACCGAAGCCGCGCTTGTTGCCTTCGCAAACAGCCTCGATCTTGACAAAAACAGCCTTGCCGCAGCCGAACCGCGAGTGGGCGAAGCACCGTTCGACTCGTCGCGCAAGATGATGTCCACACTGCACAAAATCCCCGACGGAATCGTACAGTACACAAAGGGCGCGCCCGATGCGGTCGTTGATTTATGCAAATTTGCGCTTGCCGACGACGGTTCGACAGTACCGATGACAGAGGAAATACGGGCGAAAATCGCAGCCGAAAACAAACGCATGGCGGGGAAAGCTCTGCGCGTGCTTGCAGCCGCAACAAAAAAATATGACAAAATGCCGCAGAACACGTCCCCCGACGCGCTCGAAAACGAGCTTGTTTTTGTCGGACTTACGGGCATGACAGACCCCGTGCGCCCCGAAGTCAAGGACGCTATAGCGGAGTGCACTTCGGCAGGTATCAAGCCCGTAATGATAACGGGCGACCACAGAGACACCGCCGTCGCGATAGCCGAGGAGCTGGGCATTCTCACCGACCCGTCGCAGGCGGTAACGGGCACGGAGCTTTCAGCCATGAGCGACGCGGAGCTTAAAAAACGTGTGGAAAATATCAGCGTTTATGCACGTGTTCAGCCTGAGCACAAAACGCGAATAGTAAACGCGTGGCGCGCCAAGGGCAAGGTCACCGCCATGACGGGCGACGGAGTCAACGACGCTCCGTCCATCAAAAACGCAGATATCGGCATCGGCATGGGCATAACGGGAACGGACGTAACGAAAAACGTTGCCGACATGGTGCTTGCGGACGATAATTTTGCCACAATCGTCGGCGCGGTAGGCGAGGGCAGACGCATTTACGACAACATACGCAAAGCGGTGCAGTTCCTGCTCGGCTCGAATCTTGCCGAGGTGCTTGCGATTTTTACGTCGACACTTTTGAACATTACCGTGCTCAGAGCACCGCACCTGCTGTTTATAAACCTCGTCACGGACTGCTTCCCCGCGCTTGCGCTCGGACTTGAAAAACCCGAACGGGATATAATGAAAAGAAAACCGCGCGACCCGTCCGACGGGATTTTTGCGGGAGGAGTCGGCTTTGATGTCATGTATCAGGGCGTGCTCGTGACCGCGCTGACGCTCCTTGCGTTTTTCATCGGCGAACGCATTGAAACGGGACATTGGATATTCACAAACATCGCGAGCTGCGAACAGGGAATGACAATGGCATTCCTCACGATGTCGATGTGCGAAATTTTCCACTCGTTCAATATGCGTTCACAGCGCGGCTCGGTAGTTATGATGAGCCTGCGCGGAAGTCACAATATCTTCCTTTTCGGTGCAATGGCAGTGTCGCTTCTTCTTACGACCGCCGTTATCGAGGTGCCGTTCCTTGCGAACGCTTTCGGCTTTACGCCCATCGGATTTGCCGAATATTCCGTTTCGCTCGCACTCGCGTTCTCCGTTATCCCCATCGCCGAAATCGTGAAGCTGATACAGAGAAAAACGGCGAAAAACAGTCGCAAATAACGCAGACGGCGCACTCCGCACACGTCCTTCATGCAATGCACTGCCCCCTCGGCTTTAACGGTCGGCGGGGGTTTTCTTTATTTCTTTCGCACTGTGCCCGCAGGTCTTTGCCGCGTGCCGCGCCTTCGGGCATAATCTTACGTAAACCGCAACCGTAATATATATAATGTAATGTTGTACTCGCTCTGGCGCCTGTATGCGATTTTGTTTTAAATCCGCTATTGAAAAAGGGGACGGAATAATGTATACTGTAATTGAGTTTTAAACAATTTTCCGCGCCCGTGTATGACGGCTCTGCCGACACCCCGTGCGGCGCATTTTCGGAGGCTCGTCTGAATGAAAAACGTAAAATTTTTCGGCTTTATTAAAATGTCCGCAGCATTGCTTCTTGCGCTCTGCGTCGCGCTGCTGCCGTCGGCTCCGTTTTTTTCCGTTGATGCAGGCGCAGCCTCGGGAAAATGGATAACCACTTGGGCGACGAGCCTTGTCGACGGCTCGATAGAGCTTGACAGTATCGTGCCGGGCATTTCGGTGCAGGATGTAATTCCGTCAAAAAGCACGATTCGCACCGAGCTTTCGGTCACTGCGGGCGGCTCGATGCTCAAATTCAAGCTGTCCAATCAGTTCGGCAAATCGGCAATCACCGTAAACGAAGCAAGCGTTGCACGCACGGCTGAGGGCGGCAACGCGAAAATAATCGACGGAACTCAGACTCCGATAACCTTCGACGGCAGCGCGTCGGTGACGATAGCTGCGGGCGGCACAGTCTGGTCGGATGCCGTAAAATTCGAAACGGCGGCTCTCGAAAAAATCAGCGTCAGCATGCACTTCAAAAATCTTACCTACACAACCTCAACGGGACTTTCAAACGGCAGAACCTACCTCGCAACGGGATTTTTGATGAATTCGCAGTCCGCGTCGAAGGTCAACTACACGTCTCTTCCGACCTCGAACGAAATAAAAATAACCTCGGGCACGGTCACTTACCACACCATACCGTTTTTGTCGGGAATTAACACCTACAATGAAAGCAGCGATGCCTGCACGGCGGTGTTTATAGGTGACTCAACGCTCGTTAATGACACATATTTGCACTATGCACAGCGCATTGTAAGCGGAGGCACCAAAAACGTCGGTGTCATAAACGAGGCGGTCATAGGCAACAAGCTGCTCTCCGACGGCAGCGGAATAATCGGCAACCTCTGCGGCAAGGCTATGATCGACCGCTTCACACGTGACGTTCTTGAACAAACTGCGGTAAAATATTGCTTTGTAAAAATAGGCTTGAACGATATTTCGCACCAATATTCAAAGAGCCTGTCGGCAACGACACCGAAATACTCTCCGCAGGATCTTATAGCGGGGTACAAAACGCTCGTCGAGATGTGCCACAGCAGGGGAATCAAGATTTATTTCTTCACAAAATCCCCGTGGAAAGGCTATGAGCGCGAGTTCCTCGGGCAGTCGGGCGACCTTACGTGGTCGGTGGATATTCAAAAGCTGTGCGACGAGCTTTCGACTTGGGTAAAAACCAACACCGTCGCCGACGGTTACATTGACTGCTCAGACCTTGCAGACCCGTCCGACCCGTACGCGCTCTGCTCCTCGTTCACTCCCGACGGCGCACACCTCACGGATTTGGGTTCAATCGCGCTTGCCGACCTCATTCCGGTCGAATTTGTCGGCGCGGATAAAACAAAATGCAAAACCGCTGCCGCCCTCACGGGCACCGACCCATACAAGCAAAAGCGGCAGATAATCGCCCAAATGAACGCAAAAAAAGCAGAAACCGCGACTTCGGCAGCGTCCGAAAAAACGACGAAGTCAGCTTCAGACAGCACGGTGACCTCTCCCGCCCCCGTGACGGAACCGCCGACTCTCGAGTCGTCAACCGCCGTCACCGAACAAGCGACCTCACCCGATATCACCGTACCCGCGTACGTGGAGTCGACGACGGCTGCCTTATCGCCCCTCGACGGCAAAAACACAAGCGCGAACCCCACCGACCCGAACGGCTCGGGCGCAAAATCCGTTGCGGGATATAACGTCATTGATATAGACTCCATCGGCTCGAACGGCGGCTCGGTAGTATTCATTTTGATACTTATTACCGCAATAATCGGCTCGGGTGTTACCGTCGTTCTTACCGCAAATAAAAAGAGAGAAGAAGAAGTATAACATATTATGGAGCTTAAACATCTGAAAAGCGGCACTGACATACGCGGTTTCGCTCTGGGCGAAAATATGCAGCTGACGGATGAAGTCATTGAGTGCATTGCACTCGGCTTCGCCTCTTATCTGCAGCAAAAAACGGGCGCACGGACGTCGGACATGACCGTCTGCATCGGTCACGATTCGCGCATATCGGCGCAGCGCATCAAAAACGCTCTTATTCGCGCACTGACCTCTCTCGGTGTGAGGGTGCTCGACTGCGGCATGTGTTCCACTCCCGCAATGTTCACCGTCTGCCTTGACAGCGGCTGCACCGCAAGCATTCAGATAACCGCAAGCCACCACCCGTACGACCGAAACGGTCTGAAATTTTTCACGCGGGACGGCGGCTTTGAGGGAGAGGAAATCTCCGCCGTTCTTAACCTCGCGGAATCGCAGGCTCCCTCGGGAAATGCGGCAGGAGAAGCGGAACATTATGACTATATGCCGATATATTGCGCACGTCTCAGAAAAATTTTCACCGACGCACTCGGCGAGGACGCGCCGCTCAAGGGCATGCACATTGTCGAAGATGCAGGCAACGGCGCAGGCGGATTTTTTGCAAAGGACGTGCTTGCTCCGCTCGGCGCAGACATTTCGGGCAGCGAATTTTTGGAGCCTGACGGAAGTTTTCCGAACCACGTACCGAACCCCGAAAACGAAACGGCAATGGGATATATCTGCCGCAATGTGATTAAAAACAATGCTGATTTGGGTGTCATTTTTGATACCGACGTTGACCGCGCGGCTTGCGTGGGTGCGGACGGACGCGAAATAAACCGCAATGCGCTTGTTGCGCTTGCTGCGGCGGTCGCGCTGAAGGACGCGCCCGGCGGCACGGTTGTCACCGACAGCGTGACGAGCGACGGACTGAAGGAATTTATCGAAAACCACCTCGGCGGCGTTCACTATCGCTACCGCAGAGGATATAAAAATGTGATAAATAAAGCAAAAGAGCTGAACGCTGCGGGAATTGACTGCCCGCTTGCTATCGAAACCTCGGGACATGCCGCACTGCGCGATAATTTCTTTTTGGACGACGGCGCGTATCTGATGGTGCGAATTATTATACTTTTTGCCGAATTGCGCCGCAGCGGACGGGAGCTTACCGAGCTTTTGACAGAGCTTAAGGAGCCGCTTGAGGCGAAAGAAATACGCTATCGAATCGCGTGCGGCAGTTTTGCCGAGTACGGAAAAGCCGTCCTTGACGACCTTGCGGATTATTGCAAAAAGTTTGATTTTATCACTCCCGCACCCGATAACCGCGAGGGGTACAGAGTGAATTTCGACAAGGAGCACGGCGACGGCTGGCTGCTGTTGCGCCTGAGCGTGCACGACCCCGTAATGCCGCTCAATATCGAGAGCAATTCCGAAGGCGGCGCGGACAAAATCGAAAAATTCTTCGCTGAATTTGTCAAAAGACACGACCGCCTGAGCGCAAAATAACGGCACACAAAAAGACTGCATGCGCTTTTGCACAAAAGCAGGCAAGTCCCATTAAGCAACCTTAAATTTTTGCAGGAGTTTTGACGCGCCGTGGGCAAAAAGCAGCCTGTCAAAACCGAACGGCTTCGGCTCATGTCGGCTTAAATTAACACTGCGCGCAAATTTTAACAGCATTGCGCCGTGTACTATATTCTTTTCTTAAACACTTTTTTTCGGAAGGAGAAAATTCATGCGTAATTTTCCAATCGGCATTATCGTAAACAGCTTCAGAACCGACATTCCGTCGGCGGTAAAAAAGGCGGCGGAGTTGGGCGCACAGGGCATTCAGGTCTACGCGACCAACGGTGAGATGTCGCCCGAAAACATGACGCCCGCAAAAAGGCGCGAATTTTTGGATCTCGTCAAATCGAACGGACTGGTGATTTCCGCTCTTTGCGGCGACTTCGGCTACGGCTTCGGTGACGCGGAGCTGAACCCGGAGCATGTTGAAAAATCGAAACGCATTCTCGACCTTGCAAAGGACCTCGAAACGAACGTTGTGACAACGCACATCGGCGTTGTGCCTTCAGCGCCGCTTCACCCGCGCTACAAAATAATGCAGGAGGCATGCAGCAGGCTCGCGGAATATGCCGACTCCATAGACGCGCATTTTGCCGTTGAAACGGGTCCCGAAACGAGTGCGGTGCTCAAGGACTTCCTCGATTCGCTTCATTCGACGGGTGTCGGTGTCAATCTCGACCCCGCGAACCTTGTCATGGTGACGGGCGACGACCCCGTAAAGGCGGTTTATAATCTCCGCGACTACATCGTCCACACGCACGCGAAGGACGGCGTGAACAACTTCTACAAAGACCCCGAAATTGTGTACGGAATCAGGCGCGACGATGCGCTTGTAACGGGCGCGGGCTTCAACGAAGTGCCCCTCGGACAGGGCAGCGTACCGTACGCAGAGTATCTTGACGCACTTGCGGACATCGGCTACAAGGGATTTTTGACGATAGAACGCGAATGCGGCGACAACCCCGCCGACGATATCGCCCTTGCGGTGGACTTCCTCAAAGGCTTCATGAATTAACGTAAGCTTAAAGTTTTAACGCGGCATCGGCAAAATACGGCTGTCAAAACAGCCTGCGGTTACGCCATCTAAAAAAACGGTTCGCAAGGAGCCGTTTTTGTTTTGCTTTTTTCGCTTTTTTTCGGTCGGGTGTTCATAATTCTTTCGCAGATGTCATTTCTGTCCGGCTTTTGACTGCGTCAGCTTCGGACGTACGGAAAAATCACACTCCGAACACGGTTTCGACCGTTTTTTCACACTTCGCAGGCGAATATCTGAAATACGTCATGTGCGTTCCGCGAAAAAAATACTCACGGACGTGCTCCGGCGGACGCGGTTCGCCTCTGTCGACGATAACGAGCTTTATTTTCATCTTTTCGGGAATAATGCTTTTGATAAAAACTGCCGCGCTCTGTCCCTCTCTGACGTCGGGGTCATACTCCGCAAGTCCCGTCAGATTCGGCGCAAGCTCCACAAAAATGCCGTAGCTCTCAACCGAACGCACAATGCCCGGAACTGTCTCGCCGACGCTTATTTTTGCCGCGTTTTCTTCCCATGTGCCAAGTAACTCCTTATGCGTGAGCGTCAGCCGACCGCTGCCGTCACGGCTTTTGACGATTGCTTTTATCAGCTGTCCGTTAAAAAATCTTGCAGACGGATGAGGAATGCGCGACACTGACACCGAGTCAATCGGAATCAGCGCGGGAATGCCGCAGCCAACATCGCAAAAAACTCCGAACGATTCGGTGCGTGTAACACGCGCGGTTATAACATCGCCCGGAAAGAGCGCGTCTATGTACTCACGCAAACACTTCTCCTGTGCGCGGCGGCGCGACAAAACAGCGTACAGCCTGCCGTCCGCGTTTCTTTTTATTTCCGTTACGACAAAACAGACAGGCTTTCCGACACGCGAAATAAGCGCGATATCACGCACCGTGCCGTCCTCAATGCCGATCGCGCCCTCGTTTTTGGGAATTATTCCGCTCAGCTCTCCGAGGTCGACATGCAGTGAATGCTCACGGTCGCATTTGACGGCGGCTGCCTCAAGCACCGTTTCACGCAAGGCGGCTTCACGCAGCGACGACAGGCTCGACAAGGCGGCTCTGTTCTCGCTGTCCGATATAATTATTCCCTCAGGGAAAAATACTTCGCTCATTCGATTCTCTCCTTTTTAACAAATGTTCAAAAATCGGTTCAAAATTTTGTTATCGCACTAAATAGGTATTTAACTTTTGCAAAAAGTATGATAGAATAACAGAGAATGTATTCTTTGACGGAGGGTAAAATGGACGTAAAGGTCGGCGACACGCTCGAAATGAAAAAACAGCACCCGTGCGGCGCAAAATCTTTTACGGTTCTGCGCTCCGGAATCGACTTCAAGCTTAAATGCACCGGCTGCGGCAGGGAAGTCATGGTGCCGAGAATCAAGGCAGAAAAAAATATCAAGAAAATAATACGACAAACATGATAGAAAAATTAAAACAAGTTGAAGAACGCTACAATTTTATAAACGAACAGCTCTGTTCTCCCGACGTCGCGGCGGACGCGTCGCTGTCGACTCCGCTTTTGAAAGAGCTGAAAACGCTAACACCCGTTGTGGAAAAATATCGCGAATATGTCAAAAATGACACAGCAGTACGTGAAGCAAAGGCAATGCTTGACGGAGCAATTGAGGACAGGGACTTCAGAGAGCTTGTCCGAGAGGAATACGACACGGGGCGCGAAAAAAGCGAGCGTCTGCTTGAGGAGCTGAAAATTCTGCTGCTGCCGCGCGACGAAAACGACGACCGAAACGTAATAATCGAGCTTCGCTCGTCGGCAGGCGGTGAGGAAAGCGCACTTTTTGCGGGAGTTCTTTTCAGAATGTACTCCATGTATGCACAGACCAAGGGCTGGCGTCCCGAGGTTTTGTATGCCAACGAAACAACGCTCGGCGGCTTTAAGGAAATATCGTTCATGATTTCGGGCGACGGCGCGTATTCGCGCTTCAAGTTCGAGAGCGGCGTCCACCGCGTTCAGCGCATCCCCGTGACGGAATCGAACGGCAAGATTCAGACCTCGACCGTGACGGTGGCGGTGCTGCCCGAAGCGCAGGAGGTTGACGTGGAAATTAACCCTGCGGACTTGCAGATTGACACGTTTCGTTCCTCAGGCGCGGGCGGCCAGCATATCAATAAGACAGAATCCGCGATAAGGATTACACATATTCCCACAGGAATAGTCGTAGAGTGTCAGGACGAACGAAGTCAGTACAAAAATAAAGATAAGGCAATGAAAATCCTGCGTTCGCGCGTGCTTGAACAGGAGAGAGAAAAGCACGAAAAAGAGCTTGCGGGCGAACGGCGCAGCCAGGTAGGCACGGGCGACCGCAGCGAACGCATACGAACGTACAATTTTCCTCAAAGCAGGGTCACCGACCACCGTATAGGTCTTACATTATATAAGCTTGAAGCAATTCTCAACGGCTCGCTTGACGAACTTATTGACGCGCTGATTACGGCGGATACTGCCGAAAAGCTGAAAAACAACACCGAAAGCTGATATATATGCAAACGAAAATTTACAAAATTACAGACCCGCAACAGCAGTCGGACGAGCTGAATGACGCGGCACAATTCATCAAAAACGGTGAACTTGTTGCATTTCCCACCGAAACGGTCTACGGACTCGGCGCAAACGCTCTCGACGGACAAGCCGTAAAGAAAATTTTTGCGGCAAAGGGACGGCCGCAGGACAACCCCCTCATCGTCCATATCACCGAAATCGAGGAGCTTTATCCTCTCGTCAGGGAAGTCACGGAGAGCGCAAAACGTCTTGCAGAAAAATACTGGCCCGGTCCTCTGACTATTATTTTACTTAAGAGTGATATTATTCCGCAAGAAGTAAGCGCGGGACTTGAGACCGTCGCCGTGCGCTGTCCATCGCACCCCGTTGCGCGTGCGTTTCTGAAAGCCGCAGGAGTACCGATAGCGGCACCGAGCGCAAACATTTCGGGTTTTCCGAGTCCGACAGCGTTCAGGTACGTTTTTGACGACATGAACACGCGCATTCCCGCGATAATCGACGGCGGTGACTGCGATTTCGGAATTGAATCGACGGTCGTGACGCTTGCTGCAAACCCGCCGCGCCTGCTGCGTCCGGGCGCAGTAACGCTCGAGCAGCTTCGGCAGGTGCTCGGTCAGGTTGCCGTTGACCCTGCGGTGCTGAATCCGCTTGCGGACGGGGTGAAAGCAGAATCGCCCGGCATGAAGTACAAGCACTACGCGCCGCGAGCCGAAATATATATAGTTCGCGGAAATAAAGATAATTTTGTTGAATATGTCAACTCGCATTCAGATGAAGCAGACACGGTTTTGTGTTTTGAGGGCGAAGAAAGCAAAATGCCTCTGCCGTGTGTCACCGTGGGACGCGCCGACGAGCCGCTTACACAGTCACACAGGCTGTTTGACGCGCTGCGGGAGCTGGACGAAAGGGGCGCAAAGCGCGTATTTTCGCGTGCGCCGCGTGAAAACGGCATCGGACTGGGCGTGTGCAACAGGCTCTATCGCGCTGCATCGTTCAGATTTTTGAACGAGCTTAAAAGCACCGTAATAGGCATAACGGGCGGCACGGGCGCGGGCAAAAGCACCGTGTGCGCAGCCTTGGAAAGCGAAGAAAGCACGGCTGTCGTGGATGCGGACAAAATCGCACGTGAAGTCACCGAAAAGGGTTCACCCGTTCTGTCGCTGCTTGCTGCCCGATTCGGCAAGGATATCATTGACGCGGACGGAGTATTGCTGCGGCATAAATTGGCGGAAAGAGCATTTTCGAGCGAAGAAAACACCCGCGCTCTTACGGAGATAACTCACCCCGAAATAATAAAGCGGTGCCGTGCCGAAATTGACGCGCTGCGCGGCAGATACAGTACGGTTTTGCTCGACGCTCCGCTGCTGTTTTCGTCGGGACTCGACAAAATATGCGACAAAACAGTGCGTATTATTGCAGACGAAAATATCCGCACCGCCAGAATAATGAAGCGCGACTGCATCACCGAAAACGAGGCAAAAAAGCGTATAAAAGCACAAACAGAGGAAGAATTACTCGCTCAACACGCGGATATTACAATAAACAATGACGGTGCGCCGCTTGATGCAGCAACGCTTTTGGAGCTTCTTTCGGTATAAGCGGTCGGGTTTCGCGCATGATTTTCCGTTGATTTCATGTTAAACCGTCGCCCGCCCGTTACATAGAATGTGTTTTTCCATTACCTTGCAACCGTGCCTTTGTAGGGAACGCGCACTGAGCGGAGCGCGCGGATGTACGTAAAACGGGTCACAAAACGCACGCCGACCGTAAAACATCGCAAGTGTTGAAATTTACATTGTGTAAAAAAGTTTCCGTCAATTTTATGTCCGTCCGTCGCCCAAACGAACGGGATTTGCATGGGTTTTGTGTCGCGGGCGGCGGGTGGAACGCCGCCCCTACACGATAATGCCTCATAAAGCGTATAAAGCATTCACAGTGACGTATATTGTAGGGGCGGTGCTCCCGCACCGCCCGCGCGGATGTACGTAAAACGGGTCACAAAACGCACGCCGACCGTAAAACATCGCAAGTGTTGAAATTTACATTGTGTAAAAAAGTTTCCGTCAATTTTATGTCCGTCCGTCGCCCAAACGAACGGGATTTGCATGGGTTTTGTGTCGCGGGCGGCGCACCTTCGTCTGACAGGCATTTCATGAATTGAAATTTGCTCTTATGCGCAGTTTTTCATCAATGTGACTATTTATACTTTCTGTATACATAAAATAAACTAACACGAAAGGGTGTATATCATGAACAGCACCAACGCAAAAGACCTGAAGGAACAGCTTTTTTACAAAAACGAGAGCGCGTTCGTCAAAATGAGCGAAACCGAAGCCTCGGCTGCGTACGATTTTTGTGAGGAATACAAACGCTTTCTTGACGAAGCGAAAACGGAGCGCGAGGCTGCCGCAAAGGCTGTCGAGCTTGCAAAGGCGAACGGCTTTTCGGAGTTCCGTCCCGGCACGTTCTACACCGAGGGCGATAAAATTTGGTTCAATAACAGAAATAAATCCGTAATTCTCGCGGTCATCGGCAAGCGTGAACTGTCGGACGGAGTGCGTATCGCCGCATCACATATTGACTCACCGAGACTCGATTTGAAACAAAATCCGCTGTACGAGGACGGCGGAATGGCGTTTTTTAAGACACGCTATTACGGCGGCATCAAGAAATATCAGTGGACGGCTATCCCTCTTTCACTCCACGGAGTCGTCGTGAAAAAAAACGGCGAAACGGTCAGCGTCAAGATAGGCGAGGACGAAAACGACCCTGTTTTTGTTGTCACCGACCTGCTGCCGCACCTTGCTCAGGAGCAGATGGACAAGAAGCTGCGCGACGGTATAAATGCGGAAAAACTCAACATTCTTATAGGCAGCCGCCCGTTTGATGACAGTGACGAAGCGGAAAACATCAAGCTGAACATCATGAATATTCTGCACGGGAAATACGGCATTGTCGAAGCCGATTTTCAGAGCGCGGAGCTTGAAGCCGTGCCCGCGTTCGGTGCGCGTGACGTGGGTCTTGACCGCTCGATGATAGGCTCCTACGGTCATGACGACAGGGTCTGCGCATATCCCGCTCTTATGGCAATTCTTGACACGGAGACACCCGAATACACATGTATCACCGTGCTGACCGACAAGGAAGAAACAGGCTCGGACGGCAACACCGGACTTCACTCGTCGTATCTCAAATATTTCATTGCCGACCTTGCAGCCGCTGCGGGAATTGACCCGTGGACGGTTTTAAGCGCGTCGGAGTGCCTTTCGGCGGACGTAAATTCGGCTTACGACCCGAATTATTCCGATGCATATGAGAACAGAAATTCAAGCTATGTCAACAAAGGTGTCTGCATTTCAAAGTACACAGGCTCTCGCGGCAAATCCGGAACGAGCGACGCGGGCGCGGAGTACGTGGGAAAAATCAGAGCCATTCTCGACAGTGCAAACGTCTGCTGGCAGACGGGTGAGCTGGGCAGAGTAGACCTCGGCGGCGGCGGAACGGTCGCAAAGTTCATTGCCGCGCTCAATGTCGACGTTGTTGACATCGGTGTGCCCGTTCTGTCGATGCACGCGCCGTTCGAAGTCGTGGGAAAGGCTGACGTATACGCAGCGTACAAGGCTTTTTCCGCCTTCTTCAACGCATAAGAGGCTGCCATGTTTATTTCTCCCTCTTCTTTCTCGGGTGTCTTTGTGCTGCCTGCCGAAATTGCGGACAGTGCGCTGAAAACCGCATCGGGAAATTTCTTAAAAGTCATAATTTACATTTACCGAAACTGCGCGGAGCCTATTGATGCCGAGCGCATTTCGGCTTGTGTCGGTGTGCCCGTCGGCGAAGTCAATGACGCGCTCCTTTATTGGAAAAACAAGGGTTTTCTTACCGAAGTTGTACCTGCGGCAGCTTCTTCGGCGCAGGATACTGCGGAAAAGTCTCCCCCGCAGCCGAAAAATACGCCCGATAAAACAGCCGAAGGCTATTCCGAACAAACGTACGAAACCGATAAAAGCGATATTGCATCAAAAAAATCAGAAAAAGAGCAAAAACAGCTGCAGCCGAAACATCTGACACACGAGTACATCAGCCGCAGATCGGACGAATCGGCAGAGGTGCGCACACTGTTATGCGAAGCCGAAGCAAAGCTTGTGCGGCAGATAAGCGTGAGCGACAAATCGGCTCTTTTACTGCTGCTCGACTATTACGGACTGCCCGTGGAAGTCATTTTGGCACTGTGCGAATATGCACGCTCGGTCGGAAAAAGCGGCAATATGAATTATATTTTTACTGTCGGTACGAACTGGTCAAAGCGCGAAATTGATACTCTCGAAGCAGCAGACGAGGAATTTAAAAGGCTGCAGTCGCTCGACAAAAACTGGGCGCCGTTCTGCGAAATAACCGGAATAAAAAGAAAAAAACCTACCGCAAAGCAAAGCGAGTTTTTGGCATCGTGGATTGAGCGGTATCATTTCACAAAAGAAATGCTTTCGTGCGCATATGAGGAAATGAGCAAGCATACCTCGGAAATGAGTTTTCCGTATATGAACAAAATTTTGACCGCGTGGTACTCGGCAGGTGTGGACACTCCCGAAAAGGTCAAGGCGTACGAGCAGGAATTTATCGACAAAAAGGCAAAAAAAGCGGCGGAATACGAAGCAAAAAAGAACGCTCCCTACGGAGCATCTTCTCCGCAAACGGACGCAAAGCCTGCGTCATACGACATCGAAAAAGCGCAGCAAAAGGCAAAAGCGTCCGTCCCGACACTGAAAAAGAAGGAGAAACGGTAAAATGTCATACACCCGCGAAATGTTTGAACAAACAAGAGCCGAAATTGAAAAACGCCGCATTTCCTCCGAGGAAAAGGCTGAACAGCGTCGGCGCGATTTTGAAAAAAAAGAGCCTGAATATGCGGATTTGCGCAACATTATGATTTCTTCCGTCAAAGAAGCTCTAAAATCCATAAACATGAAACCCGAAAAAGCCGCACTCTTTATTGACCGTCAAAAAGAAAAAAACCTCTCCGCGCAGCGGCGCATTTTGGATTTGCTGGTAAAAAATAACCTCCCGTCCGACTGGCTCGAGGTGCATTACTTCTGTCCGAAATGCTCCGACACCGGTTTTGTCGAAACAAAGCTTTGCTCCTGTTTTACCGACCTGTTAAAGAAAAAAGCGTTCGACGAAGCAGGTGAAAAATCGCCGCTTAAATTCTGCCGCTTTGAGGATTTCAGACTTGATTATTATCCTACGGAAAAAAACAGCGAGTACGGCTGTTCGTCGCGCGAACGAATGGAAAGTATTTTTGCTTTTTGCAAAGGTTACGCGGACGATTTTGACCGCGATTCGCAGAGCATTTTAATGCTCGGTGAAACAGGACTCGGCAAAACGCATCTTTCCCTGTCCATCACGGGTGAAGTAATAAGCCGCGGCTTTAATGCAGTTTACAACTCTGCGCAGAATATTTTCACCGAATTAAACAAAGAGCACTTCGGAAGGTCGGACAGCTCTTTCAGCTACGAAGCAATGCTGCTCGAAAGCGACCTTTTGGTTATTGACGACCTCGGTGCGGAATTTGCCACACAGTTTACAAATGCTGCACTTTATAACATTATTAACACTCGAATGAACTATTCGCTGCCGACAATCATCAACACAAATCTCACCTTAAAAGAGCTTGAAGAAAAATACACGCGTCGTATTTCCTCGCGTATCATCGGCGAATATGCCGTGCTCGACTTCTTCGGCTATGATATCCGACAGCTTAAAAACGAATAAAAAGCAAAGAAAAACCCTGTTAAGTGCGAAAAAATGCAGAAAACAGGGTTTGTTATTCTTCTTTACTTGACATTTTTCTTCTTTTACGGTAATATATCCGTGTCGTTGAGCTTTGCTCGGTGACCGAAAGGAGCACGCTTGAGCTTCGGCTTCGGTAAACGGTAGGCGGTTGCAA
>CAVFAD010000024.1:25153-28170 GCA_963620305.1 Bacteroidaceae bacterium
TTGTTGAAATTGCAGTAAATATAATCATTGCGTTTAAAAAGAAATAACCGCCCTGCCTTCCCTTAGGGCGGATTATTTCAAAAACGTTATCTGAGGGCAGCAACCGTCTCCGGTGCTCCTTCTTTTTCATTATATATCTTCTTTTTCGGGTTTGTCAATAAAATCTTCTGTGAATGGCGCTGACAGCGGAGTCGGCGTCCTCTTTTTTTACAACGACGGAAAAACGCATTTCGGATGATGAAATCATTATAACGTTGATGTTCTGCTCCGAAAGAGCCTCGTAAATGGCTGCCGCGACACCGGGATGAGATTCCATACCTGCGCCTACAACAGAAACCTTTGCTACCGATTTATCGCACAGAATATCTTTTTTATCGAATTTTCCGCTGTTTTTCAGTATTTCTTCGGCTGCGTCGGCATTGCTTTCCGAAACGGTAAACGCAATATCCGTGGTACCGTCCTTTTCGGTCGTTTGCAGAATAATGTCACAGTTTATATTATTTTGAGACATGAGTCCGAAAACGGAAAAAACTTCACCCGGCGTTCCTTTCAGACCCGAAACGGTAATACGTGCAATGCTGCTTTTTTTTGTTACGCCGCTGATAAGCATTTTTTCCAAATCGGAAACCTCCTCTTTTACGACAGTTCCGCTCCCGCCCGAAAAGGCGGAACGAACCTCAAGAACGACCGAATATTTTCGCGCAAGCTCGACCGCACGCGGATTAAGCACCTTAACTCCGAGGAAGGTCAGCTCCTGCATGTTGTTGTAGTCAATCGCGCTTATTTTTTTCGCGTCGGGAACCTTTTCGGGGTCGGCGGTATAGATTCCGTCGACCTTTGAATAAATAACGCACTTATCGGCATGGAGCGCGGCAGCCGTCGCAACCGCCGTGGTGTCCGAGCCGCCGCAGCCGAGAGTAGTCATATCGCCGCACCTGTTCACTCCCTGAAACCCCGCGACAACGATAACTTTTTTCTCCGAAAGCTCTTTTTTCAGCCTTGTGCAGTCGATATCTTTAATTCTCGCTTCACCGTTTGCGGAGCTTGTCTTAATTCCCGCCTGAAAACCCGACAGCGACACGCTTTTTATGCCGAGGCTTTCTACTGCGACGGCAAGCTTAGAGGAGCTTAAAAGCTCGCCTGCGCTCATTATAACGTCAAGCTCACGCTTTGACGGCTTGTCCGACAGTCGCTTTACTTCGGAAACAAGCCTGTCCGTCATGCCGCCCTGCGCAGAAACCACGGCGACAACGTTATTGCCGCCGCTGTATTCGTTTTCTATAATATGCGCGGCATTTTTTATCGCGCTGTCGTCCGCAAGAACACTTCCGCCGAATTTGAGAACTACGGTTTTCATAAAATCGGAATCAAGGAAACGGGAACAAAACCGTCTGCGGCGTAAAGCTTATCTTTAAGGTCGTTTCTGCCGCCTGCTTCACAGATAAATGCTATGTCGTTTGAGCCGTTTTCGCTCAAAAGGCTTATCCCGCCGAACGATTCGCGTATACGCGCCGTTGTCTTTTCGGTGTCGTTCGAAAAACCTCTGACGTAAAATTTTGTTTCGCTGAGATCGACATCGCCCATGACACCGTCACGGTGAACGTCCCACGAATATATTTGCTCGTTCTTAAAATTAAGGCGTGCGCATTCGAGAATATCCGCCGTCACATCGCTTGCAGTAGGCATCTTTCCCGCGCCGGGACCCGAAAGCATAAGCTCAGGCATTGCGTTTCCTTTAATAAATACCGCGTTCAGAACACCTCTTACCCCCGCAAGAATCTCCTTATCGCACAGTGCGGCGGGAGCGACGCAGGCATAAATTTTGCCGTCTTTGAGCGAACCTCTGCCGATAAGCTTGACCGCATAACCCGCGTTTTTCAGATATGTAACGTCCTCAAGCGTTATCTTTGTTACACCCTCTGTCTTGATTTCGTCGGGATAAACATGACTGCCGAAACAAGCCGAGCAAAGTATAGCCGTCTTTCTTGCCGCGTCAAAACCCTCTATATCGTCGGTCGGGTCTTTTTCGGCAAATCCCTTTGCCTGCGCGTCGGACAGTGCGGACTCAAACGAGGACTTTTCTTCCGCCATTTTTGTGAGAATATAGTTTGTGGTGCCGTTCAGAATGCCGCAGAAGCTCTCGATTTTATTTGACGACAGACTCGAAAAAACAGTGCGGAGAACGGGTATACCGCCGCATACGGACGCGCCGAACATAAAAGCCGTATTATATTTTTTTGCCTGCTTCATGAGATCTTCGCCTTTTTCGGCGACAAGCTGCTTATTTGACGTTACAACGCTCTTCCCCGCAGCCATTGCACGCATGCAAAACGTAAAAGCAGGCTCCGTGCCGCCCATCATTTCGGCTACAACGTCAATTTCGCCGTCGTTTATTATCGTGTCAATATCGTGTATAACGCGCGTTTCGTACGGAGTGTCCTTAAGCTCTCTCAAATCAAGAATATATTTTACTTCCGCGCTTTCCTGCGAGCACCTCTGCGCATAAACCGAACCGAGCTCGTCAAAAAGGTCAACGACTCCCGAACCGACGGTTCCGCATCCCAATACGGCTATTTTCATTTCAACACATCCTTCTGTCCGTTTTTTATACTATATTAAAATAAATCGCCGTAAAAATCAATAAAAATTTTTTCGGCTAAAACGGTTGACTATTCGTCGCAAAGACCGCTAAGCTCCGTCCCGGCTCCGTCGCAAACTCTGCTTCGCTTTGCGGCTGCGTTCCTCGCCGCTGATGCTCGCTCCGTTGCTCCTCCGCTCCGAAAAAAGTCACGCTGCGGTTCACCTGCTCGTTTGTAAACAAACTCGCGACGGCTCACTCTTGCTACCAACTTTTTTCGGTATCAAGAGGTTAGGTTTCGTAGGGATCGCGAACGGTTGCTGGGCAATGAAAAAAATACAATCTATGTAACGGTCGGATGACGAATGTACGTTTCATAAAAACAGTATACGATAATTCCCGCGAAGCCGTAGGGAACGCGCACTGAGCGTTCCGCGAC
>CAVFAD010000025.1:0-22971 GCA_963620305.1 Bacteroidaceae bacterium
CCCCCGACCTGCTGATTACAAATCAGCTGCTCTACCAACTGAGCTACACCAGCGATTTGTCCATCGCGTGAACGCAAGAGAAAATATAACATATTTTTGAAAGCAAGTCAAGAGGTTTTTTGCTTTTTCTCCGAAAAATTTCGGAAAATTTCGCAGGGCTTTCATTTTTCCGAAATGAAAATTACAGCCGTTCGGGACGTTCTGCTGTGCTTAAAAAAATCAGTGCCGAGCCGACGGGCGGAGCGGGGCGGACTCCCGCCGTTTTCTTTGCAAAAAAAGCAGCCGAGCTCCCGTGTTCAAGGTGCGCGGCTGCATTTTTTTAAGGCTTGCTTCAAAGCGGCAGAACGTCGCAGGCTTCGCGCTCGCCGACACCGTGTCGGGGCGTGTCTTCTCAGCAGCTGAAGCCGAGGAGAGCCGCAATGGCGAAGAAAAGCTTCTTGAAGAAGTTAATTATCCTTGTGAAAAACGAAGGCTCGGAGCTGTCGTCCGCGACTTCCCCGTTGTGACCCTCAACGGTCAGCGTTACGCCGTTAAGGGAGCTTGCGTAATCCGTTTTGCGGTCGCCGTTATATTGCTCGCTGAACACGTAAAGCGTATATGTGCCGTCTGCAAGACCCTCGGGAATTGCAACATTTACCGTTCCGCTTTCGGCGGTCGGCTTCAGTACTCTGCCGTAATGGGTGACATTGCCGTCGCCGTCCCCGATAAGCACGGAAATATATTCGTTTTCACCGACCGTCGCGCCGGAATAGTGCAGAGTAACAGTGTCACCGGCTTTTCCGGTGGCTTCGGTTTCCGTTACGGCAAAGGTGCGGTCGGTGTCTTGAAGCGTAAGCTTCCATTCGTTGCCCGTGTACTTCGGCACGGCGGTCAAGCCGCCGTCCATGCCGCCTGCGGACTTGCCGCCCTCGGCGGCAGAGGTCAGGAGAACCGATGTCAAAGCTAAATTAAAGGCGGGACGGACACTGCGGGTTTCGTTTATCCATGCGACCGAGGCAGGACCGACATAGCTGTCCTCATTTACGCATAAGACGTTTTGACCGGCAGCCTCATGCGTAGTGCGAAGCCACCACGCGGTTCCTACGTCCGGCTCGGTTATGCTCTTTGCTCTCAATATCTCAGCTCCATCGTCGATTTCTACGGCGGACAATGGGAACAGGTGCGCTTTAACATCAGGGAAATCGGGCCAGTTACCGCCGGGAACCATACCGTATGCCGGCAGGGTCGTTTCGCGCACAGCTGCCCGCTCCTGCGCCGTGAACAGCGTATTTTCTCCGTCATACAGAGCGTCCATAGCGTCCTTTAATAAACTGCTGCTTACCTTTTCTTCTTCTACGCTGTAATTATAAAAGCCGTCATCCTCGCGGAATTTGGAGGTGCCTATTGTGTACTTGCTGAGCATAAAGCCGTCTGCGTTCAGCGCATACCACGGAACATCATAGTCCCTTGTGCCGTCGCTGTATACGCCGTAATATACCGCATCGTACTTTTCTATGCACCTTGTACCGAAAAATATTGAGCCGAATTCCTTTAGCTGCAAGGTCACCGTGCTGCCCTTTTGGATATTGTAATCCGCCAGTGTGCGTCCGTCTTCAAGTGCTTTTCCGTTATAGTACAACACCTGTCTGTAAGCGGAAATACCCGTCTCTGCCTTGATTTTATCCTTCACATTGTCAATGCTGTCGCCGCTTTCCGTTTCAAGCGTCAGCTCCGCCTGACCGACAACGGTCATGTCGATTTTAAGCTCCATTGCACTTGCTGCGGGAACAAGGCACAGCAGCACAATCAGTGCAAGGAGCACGCTTAATAATTTCTTTTTCATCTTCTTTCCTCCGGTGTTGTGGTTTTGTCCGCTTATTCTTCCCATCGGCGGCGGACGCACCGAGAGGACTTGTTTTTCCGTTCAGGCATTGCCCGGCGGCGGTCTTTTTATTACCGTACGGCATCACCGCCTTTTTGTGCATACAAAAAAGCCGAAGACCGGGCGCAAATATCCCCGTCTGCGGCAATAATGCTTCTGAAATTTTCACGGACTGCGGCTTGACATACGGAAAAAAGGCGTTGTGCGCCCGGCGAGCCGAGCCGATAGGGTTGCCGTAAGCTGTCTGTCGTCATTGTCAGGCTCTCCCTCCGTAATTTTGCGGCGAAAGGGTGCAATAACCCCTGTTCCGTCCTTCCGAGCACGGCATAAAAAGCACCTGCCCGCTGTGTAAGCCTCCGAAAAAAGCGTTCATTTCAAAATCCGTTAACTACAGCGTAGCATTTTACGCGGACGCTGTCAAGAGCTTTTCCTATTAAGAGAAAATTTGCGGGCTCTCTTTGAGAGATTGCACAAAAAACAGGCTGTTTGTTTGTTGAAAATGACGAACTGCTATGATATCATTTTTCTGTTCGACAGAGCAGCGCGTTTATGTGCGCTCTGTGCGAAAGCAGCTACGGGGCAGGTGATGCGCATGCGGCGCGAAAACAAAATATCGGAGGCGTTTAAGGCGGCTTTTCCGAAAACGGTTCCGATTTTTACGGGGTTTTTCTTTGTGGGAATGACCTACGGTATTTATATGAATGTATCGGGATTTCCGTTTGTGTACCCGCTTTTGATGAGCATGACGATTTTCGCGGGGTCGGCGGAGTTTGTGACGGCGGAGCTGCTTCTCGGCGCGTTTGCACCGCTGCAGGCATTTCTTATGACCTTCATGCTCAATGCGCGTCACCTCTTTTACGGCATTTCGATGCTCGACAAATTCAAGGGCACGGGACTTAAAAAAGTGTATCTTATTTACGGCATGTGCGACGAAACCTTTTCTGTAAATTATTCTGCGGAGATTCCGCAGGGGATTGACAAGGGGTGGTTCATGTTTTTTGTTACGCTGCTCGACCAAATATATTGGGTTGCAAGCGCAACGCTCGGCGGCATTTTCGGTTCGCTTATCCGTTTTGACACAAACGGAATCGACTTTGTGATGACCGCAATGTTTGCCGTGATTTTTACGGAGCAGTGGCAGAAGGACAAAAATCATGTGAGTGCGCTGCTCGGATTGGGTATACCTGTTGTTTTTCTGTGCGTGCTCGGCGCGGACGGCTTTATCGTTCCGTCGATGGCTGCAATTATTGCCGCGCTGATACTTCTCAGAAAACCTCTCGAAAGGGGAGAAAAGACTTCATGACCGTCAGACAGCAGATAATCACCGTCGCGGCGGTTGTACTCGCGACCGTGCTCACGCGGTTTTTGCCGTTCGTTTTGTTCCCGTCGGGCAAGCCTACTCCGAAATTTGTGCAATACCTCGGAAAATATCTGCCGTCGGCGGTTTTCGGACTCCTTATTGTATATTGCTTCAAAAACGTAAACATTTTCACGGGCAGCCACGGAATTCCGGAGCTTGCGGCAACGGCAGTCACCGTCGGACTGCATCTTTGGAAAAAACAGATGCTGCTGTCCGTTGCGGGCGGCACGGCATGCTACATGCTGCTGCTGCGGTTTGTCTTCGGTTGAGCCTACGGGGCGTGCCCGAGTCTGTTCGCCTGTGTCCTTTTTTCGCCGTTTTCGTCCCGGCTTGTGCCGACCTGCCGCAAACCGCGTTCAACATCGCGCTTTGCGGGGTTCGGTTTTTCTGTTTTTTGCCTTTTTTTGGATTGACAACCGCAACGAACTGCGGTATACTGTATTACACAGTTAAATACGGAGGCATAGCTCAGTCGGTTAGAGCGTTCGGTTCACATCCGAAAGGTCGAGGGTTCGAGTCCCCCTGCGTCCACCAGAAAAAGGACTTGGGCATGCCGAGTCTTTTTTTTATGATATTCGCCGTGCTGTGAATGAAATACGCGGAGTATGTAAAATAATCGCCGCATACCGAAAAATGCACAACACATACCGAAAAATGCACAACACTCGACCGCTTGATACCGAAAAAAGTTGGTAGCAAGAGTGAGCCGTCGCGAGCTTGTTTACAAGCGAGCAGGCGAACCGCAGCGAGACTTTTTTCGGAGCGGAGGAGCAACGGAGCGAGCATCAGCGGCGAGGAACGCAGCCGCAAAGCGAAGCAGAGTTTGCGACGGAGCCGGGACGGAGCATAGCGGTCTTTGCGACGAGTCGCCGACGAACGGGCGCGGCATGGATTGAAATTTACATTACGTAAAATGTTCCGTCAATATTATGTTTGTTCGTCGCCCGACCGAATGGCATTTGCATATGTTTCGTGTCACGGGCGGCGGGTGGAACGCCGCCCCTACACGACGTAAATTGCCAACGTACATAAAAAATATGCACAGTGCCTAACCGCCACATACCGAAATATGCACAACACTCGACCGCTTGATACCGAAAAAAGTTGGTAGCAAGAGTGAGCCGTCGCGAGCTTGTTTACAAGCGAGCAGGTGAACCGCAGCGTGACTTTTTTCGGAGCGGAGAAGCAACGGAGCGAGCATCAGCGGCGAGGAACGCAGCCGCAAAGCAAAGCGGAGTTTGCGACGGAGAAGTGCGCGTTCCCTACAGAACCTAACCGCCCGATACCGAAAAAAGTTGGTAGCAAGAGTGAGCCGTCGCGAGCTTGTTTACAAGCGAGCAGGCGAACCGCAGCGTGACTTTTTTCGGAAATGAGGAGCAAGACAAGCGGGCGGATGTCACGCGCTGCCGCGCGGGACGGAGCATAGCGGTCTTTGCGACGAATGGGGTTCGGTATTGTGTTTTGCGTTACAATGTACTATAATGGAGCGGATAGGTTCGAAAAACAAAGATTATGTTGTTATATGGGAGAAGATATGATACAAAACAAAAAAGAGTCCGTGCGGCAATCGCTTTTCGGGTTGACGGCAGCGGGCAAGGTTTTTTCGTGTGCGCTGGCATTCGCAGGATGCCTGTCGCTGAATATTTATGCGGTTTTCGTTTGCTGTGCAGTGTGCTTTGCGGCATCCGTTTTTCTGAAAGACCGCATATTGTGTCCTGCGGCATTTTTAATTGTTCCGCTTGTTTTTGTTGCTCAAAGTGTCGGCAGACAAATGCTTTTGCCGACGGTGCTCGTCGGTGCAGTGCTGTATTTTTTGAGTTCGCTCACAAGGAGTGACCGTACTTTTCCGCACAGTGTGACGCTCGGCGCGTCGGTCGGACTGGCATTTTGCGTCACGGCTCTCCTGACAACTTACTATTTCGGAATCGGCGCAAGCGGTGCGACGGCTTTCGAGATGCTTAAAAACTACAGATATTTAGGGTTTCACCCGAACTGGCGCGGGGTGTTTTACGGCACGATAACGCTTTTCGCAATGATTACATATCCGTTTAAATTCCGCAAGCTGTCGCAATATCTTCCCGCAGAAGTCGTGTCGCTCGCTATTCCGTTTGTGCTGAATTTGTTTCTGAATCCGAACGGAGAAACGACTCCGATACTCGAGCTCGGGGACGTTTCATCGCTCAATGTGCCGTTCTTCGTCCGCGAAAGCCTCGGTGTCGGCACCGAACCCACGGTGCGGGACTGTTTTTTGACGGTCGCGCAGGGTGCGCTTGCTATTGCGGCGATAATGTTTATTTATTCGGAAAAAAGCGGAAAAAGTCCGCTGATTACCGCTTCTGCGAACGCGGTTTCGGGCATTTTCGGCGGCATTCCGTCACTGCCGACGGAGATAAAAAGCTATTCGGCTTCCGCATGCGCCGTTGCAGCAGCGTCCGCTGCCGCTGTCGGGTGCCTTGCGCCGTCGCTCATCGCGAGGCTGCCGCTCCATTCGCTTGCTGTTGTGCTTATCGTGTCCGCGTGGAAAAAAGTGCCGTTTTCGGAGTTTTCAAAAATGTTCAAAACGGAAAAATTCCTCGGCGCCGTTTTTTTGACGGTGACGCTTGCGGCTTTTGTGTTCCTCGGAGTTTTCAGCGCGTTTGTTGTGTGCATGCTGCTTTCTCTTCTGAATGCCTTTATTGAAAGGAGACGTGCACGATGAAAAAAATCCGTGACAGAAAAAAGCTTGCTCGTGTAATAATGACGCAGCTTGTGACATTTATCATGGCTTCGGTTTTTTTGCTCGACATTTACACGTATATATTATGCAACAAATATGAAAAAGAATACACTTTTACGGACGAGGATTTTACGCTGAAGGACGGCGACGACCGCATACATTTTCTCAACACGGCAAATTCCGACTGCATTCTGATCGAAAGCAACGGTCACTTTGCGCTCGTCGATTCGGGCGAGGGCAACAATAACCCGCGCAAAAAGACGGAGTACCGCGGCTTTCGGGACGATGTGATAAATTACATCAAAAAGGTTGCCGTGAAGTCGGACGGCAAGGCGCACCTTGATTTTATTCTCGGCACACACTGCCATTATGACCACTACGGCAACTTTGAAGACATTATAAACGATACGGATATCGTTATTGATGCGGCTTATTTTAAGGTGTACGACGCTGAGGGCAGCACCGACATCGAGAGCGAGGGTTGGGGCAATGCCGACACATATAACCGCATTATGACAGCACTTGCAAGACGCAGCATTCCCGTGACAAGCGATTTACCTGACGAAGTGTTTATGTTCGGCGATTTTGAAGTGCAATTTTTCAACACGGTGACACCGGAAGAACTAAAAGGCCGCGGCGAAAACTCCGCAAGCGTCGGAGTAAAGCTTACAAAAGGCGAACGCACGGCTTTCCTTGCAGCCGATTTTACGCAGAAATCGGGACTTGAGAGCTGTTACGGTGACGCGATAGGTCAAATTGACCTGCTGAAAATCGGGCATCACGGATATTTCGGCTCATCGTCGGCGAGTTTTCTTAAAAAGCTGCAGCCTAAAATTGCGATTGTTACGAACTATCTCGGCAAAATATACCCAAATGTGAAGTGGAATCTCACGGTTGTCGCAAAGGTGCCAATCTATTCATGTGTGAACAGAGACGGCATTGTGGCGACTTTTGCCGATGACGGCGAAATAAAACTGTCGGAGCATGCGATGACTGCGGGCGCAGTGTCGTAAAAAACAGGTGATTTATACCGCCGAAAGCACTTTGTGCGGTGCATTCGCAGGAATCAACCGTATTATCTCTCAAAGCAGATGCCGTATATTCAAAACGGATACTATATATAATGTAATGTGGCGGGGTGATTTCTTTTTGAACAAAACGGTGGGGGTTCCCGAGGTGCTTGCGCCTGCGGGGAGCCGCGAGAGCCTTATTGCAGCCGTACGCAGCGGTGCGGACGCGGTGTATTTCGGCGCGTCGGATTTTAATGCGCGGCGCAATGCCGACAATTTTTCGGACGGCGATTTTCTCGATGCCGTGTCGTATTGCCGTGTGCGCGGAGTGAAAGTATATGTCACATTGAATACTCTTATCACAGATGCCGAGTGGGACAGATTTAAAAAAACTCTGCGTCTGATAGCCGAAAGCGGTGCGGATGCGGTGATAGTTCAGGACCTCGGCGCAGCGGCGGCGATAAAAAGGTTCTGCCCGTCGCTGCCGATGCATGCGTCCACCCAAACAGCCGTACACAACGTATCGGGCGTGAAAGAGCTGATAAAGGCGGGGTTTGAGCGCGTTGTGCTGGCGCGGGAATGTTCCGAAAAAGAAATAAGAAAAATCTGCGCCGAAACCGATGTCGAAACCGAACTTTTTGTTCACGGGGCGCATTGCATGAGTGTATCGGGCATGTGCTATATGTCCTCCGCGTTCGGGGGCAGAAGCGGCAACCGCGGTCTGTGCGCCCAGCCGTGCCGACTGAATTTCAGGGCAGGCGGTCGGGAGTACGCGCTTTCACTTAAAGACATGTCACTTGTAGACAATTTGGAGAAAATAACGGCGGCGGGAGTGTCTTCGCTGAAAATCGAGGGACGAATGAAGCGTCCCGAATACGTTGCCGCAGCCGTTACCGCAGTGAAAGCGCGGCTGAACGGCGAACAAGCCGATGAAAAAATGCTGCGCGACGTTTTCTCCCGCAGCGGCTTTACGGACGGATATTTTTCGGGCAAACGCGACCTTTCGATGTTCGGCAGCAGAACAAAAGAGGACGTTACTGCGGCGGCAGCCGTTTTGCCCTCGCTGCGCGAGCTGTACAAGGATGAGCGCGCAGCCGTTCCCGTTAAAATCAGCTTCACTATGTCACAAAAAGACAGTGTGTTAAGCATGACCGACGGCAAAAATACCGTAACGGTAAACGGCGAAATTCCTCAGGCTGCGATAAAAACGTCTCTTACAGAGGAGTTGGCATCACGCGCGCTTTTGAAGCTCGGCGCGACTCCGTATTACTGCGAGCATATTGACTTTTCGCTCGAAGCGGGACTTACCTTGCCTGTTTCGGCTTTAAACAAAATGCGTCGGAATACAGCCGAAAAATTGACTCAATTGCGTGCCGCCGCGAACGAACACAACTTTACCGAGTCCGCTGAACAGGCGTTTTCGCTGCGCTCTCCTGCTGAAAAAGCCGATATAAGGCTGCGCTTTGAGCGGGCGGAGCAGGTGCCGGATATTGATTTTCTGAACGCAGTCGGCTGCAAAAAAGTGATATTGCCGCTGCGTGAAATTTTGAAAAGCGGTGAGATGCGTGAGGATGTCACGCGCAGGCTGTGCGCCGAAATTCCGCCGTTGGTGTGGGCGGAGGACGAAGAAAAGACCGTACGCGACCTCGAAAAATGCCGCAGTCTCGGCATTAAATATGCTCTTTGCGAAAATATCGGGTCGGTAAACATGGCAAAAAGCGCAAATATGATTCCCATAGGCGGTCACATGCTCAACGTCATAAACAGTGCCGCCGTCGGTGAATACGTGTCGCTCGGCGTGCGCGAAATTACACTTTCAGCCGAAATGAGCTTTGCCGCGATGCGTTCGCTCACGTCGCCCGTGAAGTTCGGCTTCGTCGGCTACGGGCACATGCCGCTGATGCGGTTTCGCTGCTGCCCGATGCAGAGCAAAAACGGATGCGGAGACTGTAAAGGTGTTCGCACGCTTACCGACAGGCGCGGCGATAAAATGACAGTGCTGTGCTCCGCGCGGAAATTTTCGACGCTGTACAATTCCGTTCCTCTTTATACGGGGAATATGCGAATGCCTAAAGTCGACTTTGTGACACTTTATTTTACATATGAATCGCCCGAAACATGTCGCAGCATTACCGAAATGTTTATCGAACACAAAACCGCTCCGTTCGCGAAAACGTCGTGGTTGTACGATAAGGAGCTGCAGTGAAGCTGCCGCCGTGCATTTAAATTCACCGCAAAACCGAAAAACCAAGCCGACGGGGGCGGTATGGGTCGATTTCCGTCGGCTTATGAAATTTATTTGACGCGGCAGGGAATCGCGCTTCGCCGTGCATGATGAAAACAGATCGAAACTTTTTGAAGCGGCAGGGAACTATGTTTCGCCGTGCATGATGAAAACAGATCGAAATTTTTTGATGCGGCAGGGAACCGCGCTTCGCCGTGCATGATGAAAACAGATCAAAACTTTTTGACGCGGTGGGTAATCGCGTTTCGCCGTGCAGGAGGTAAATATGATTGAAACAAAAATATATATTGGGTTGAACGATTTAACAACAAACACGCAGCTTTTTGAAAACGAAAAGTATATCAATGTACTGCGCAATGTGTGTTATTCTTACAAAGTGCCGTTTTCTTTCAGCGTTCAGGAGGGCGGTTATATCTACGAAAACGGTGAATATGCCCGCGAAACGAGCCTTGCGCTTACTCTCATTGATGTTGACCCGGCAGTTGTGAACGATATCGCTAAGGATTTGTGCGCGTTTTTTCATCAGGAGTCGGTTCTTGTCACCGAGAGCCAAATCCGCGCATATTTTGTCCGTGAAAATTTGGAGCAAAATCACGAAAGCAAATAATGCAGCCGACCGTTCATCGCAGCTTTAGTATAACAGAATAATGCAGCCGACCGTTCATCGCAAATTTCATATAGTAACATAATGCATGTTGTGAAATGTAATTTAATTATGCCGTGTTTCGCACAAACACTGCGGCGGTCAACTGCATAAAAAAACCTGCCGACCGTGAGCCGTGCAGGGTTTTTTAAGCTGACAAAGGCAGAAGAAGCCTCTGCTTTTGAATTATTCACACTCAAAATTCTTTTTTGCAAAATCGAAAATCTTCGCCGTGTCACGCGTGTAGAGCGTGCAGGGCACATCGGTGAGCGTGCCGTCCTCGTCAAAAAGACATGTTGCGATGCCTGCGTTCGCACCCGAGCCTACGTCTATAGAACGGTCGCCGAGCATCATGCATTCGGTCGGCTCGAGAGCGTTGTTTTTGATGATATAGCGAATGGCATCGGGCGCGGGCTTGAGGGGGAAGTTCATTTCACTTGTTACAAGTTCCGTAAAATATTTGTCCAAGCCGTGTTTTTCAAGATACTGTGCGGCGACTCGGTCGCGGTGGGTAAAAAGGAAATTTTTACCGCCGTGCTCCGCAACAAAACGGAGCGTTTCGGGAATAAACGGGTAGGGGAGTCCCTCCGGCTGAAATGAAATATCGTTTTCGAGTTCGTAAAATTCGCGCTTTGTCGCTTCGTCCGTCCCGTAAAAATCAAAGGCATCCCACATTGTTATTTTGAAAAGGCGGTATGCTTCGTCGCCGTCAATTTTAATGCCGTGACGGCGGTACGTTTCGATAAAACATGCCAAAGTGTGCGGATATGTATCAAAAAGCATTCCGTCAAAGTCCCAAATATAATTTTTAATTGCCATTTTATTCTCCGTCGGAAATTTCCAATGCTATATATTTTTCGCCGTTCAGCGTTGTTTCCGTTATTTTTGAGAAACACGCGTATTCGTCCTCAAGCTCGGCGATAACGTCCGCCGCCTTTTCTTTTCCGAGTGCAAAATAAAGCACGGTCGAGCTTTCTTTGTTTTCGGTTATTTCGGGAAATCTCATGATAACAGCCGCTCCTTCCGAGTATTTACTGTATAAAAATGTCAAAAATTTGTTTTATCCGAAGTGTGAACAGATGCAGCGGTATTAAAATCCGCCGCCGTTTCACGCTTTTTTGTATAAAGCGCATGCTCGTAGGGCGGGTCTCCGTCGTAAATGTCGAGCGTCTGTCTGACCCACTCCGACTTGTCGAAGGGAGGAAAAAATTTATCGGCATCGGGCGCCGAAAACCGCGCTTCGGTGAGATAGAGCCTGTCCGCCGTCGGCAGAAATTGAGAGTAAACACTCTCGCCGCCGATTATAAAGACTTCGTCCGTTTTCGCTTTTTTTGCTTCGTCGAGCGCGGCGGCGGGCGAAGTGACTACCGTCGCGTTTTCGGCGGCATAGCCGCTGTCCGAGGTGATTATAATGTTCAGTCTGCCGGGCAAGGCGCGGGGGAGCGACTCAAAGGTTTTGCGCCCCATGATGACGGGTTTGCCCATTGTGACGCGCTTAAAAAACGGCAGATCACCCGGCAGGTGTCGGATAAGACCGCCGTTTTTTCCTATTTCAAGGTTTTCGCCGACTGCGGCGATCAGTGAAATTAGCATGATTTTTCTCCGGATATCCTTTTGCTGCCGCTTTTAATGCCGCTTTACTGCTGCCTTTAATCGGCTTCGCGGGTGATGGTGATGCGGCTTTGCTGCGGCTTTGCGGGTGATGGTGATGCGGCTTTTCGCCGTTTTTCTTGCGGCTGCCCGTTTGCTTTTTTCGGGTTACTGCGATATCGGGAAGGCGAGCCTGCCCATATGCTTATAATCCGTGAGTTTGACATCCTTGCAGTCGCGCGACGAATCGAATTTGAAGAAGTCGGTTACTTCGGGATTAAGCCAAAGCTTCGGTGCGGGGAGTGAACCGTTTTCGTCAAAACGTCGTATTTGTTCCTTTATTGCATCAATTTGATTTACATAAATGTGCGCGTCCTTGATGCTCCAATCGACAGTGCCGGGTTTGTAACCCGTTACCTGCGCAAGCATCGAGAGCAGCACCGCGTACTGTGTTACATTAAAAGGCAGTCCGAGCGGAACGTCGCAGCTGCGCTGATGAACCCAGAGATTCAGCTTTCCGTCGGTCACGTCCCACTCAGTGCTCCAGACGCACGACGGCAGAACAGCCGTTTTCAGGTAGTCGTTCTGCCACAGCGACATTATCATGCGGCGGTCTTCGGGGTTGTTTTTGAGCTTGTCGATAAGGTCGCCCGTGAGGTTGAATTTTTTCACTATCCAGCCGTAAGCGGTGCCTATCGTGTGCGCCCATTCCTTTCCGAAATTTTTTTCGACATGCGTTTTTACGAGTCTGCCGTTTTCGTCCGGCATCATCTGTTCAGCAATCCAGAATCCGTCTTCATTTATTTCCCATTCGTCCCATATATGTACATCGCGTTCGCGAAGCCAGCGCACGTCGTTCGACTGCGCCTGATAAAACCACAGTATTTCGAGCACCGCCTGACGTATAAAAAGCTGCTTTGTCGTAAGAATCGGAAATTCCTCGCCGAGGTCAAAGTGAAAATACGCCTGCGGCACCTTGACGGAGTCCGTGCCCGTGCGGTTGTGCACGCGTGTGCCTTCGTTCAGTATTCTCTTGCACAGGGCAAGATACATTTCATCCCATTTTGCCATGGTAATCTCCTTTTTTACGGTTATTCTGCCGTCGGCGGGCGGAGTTTATGCGGCGCAATTACGCATTTATCGGAAATCTGCAGTGTGTGCTTCTGCGCCGTAATGCGGATTTCTGCGATGTAACGGTGCAGCGCGGAAGTCCGTGCTTTAATATGTCTTTCTGCAATGTGACACAAAAACATATGCTGCGGCGCGGATTTTTGTGTGGTGACGCGGATTTTTATTTCTTCGCGCCTTCGGTTTCTTTTATCCAGTTTACCGTGTCGCGCAGGCTCTCGTCAAGCGAACGCGGAGCGTAGCCGAGTTCATTCGCAGCTTTTTCGTATGAAAAATTGCAGTTCGAGCAGAGCTTTCTCACCGCGTAGCGCGTGAACAGCGGAGTTTTTTTCGCCGCTTTGTAGTACACTTCCATTATCGGCGCGGCTATGTCGATAAGCGTTTTGCCGAGCTTGATTTTCGGCGGCTTGTTGCCGCAGGCTGCAGCGAGCTTTCTGATGAATTGATCGACGGTGCAGCACTGATTGCAGAGGATGTAAACGCTGCCGGGTGCGCCCTTGTCGCCGGCTGCGACGGTGCCCTTTGCGACATCGCGCACATCGACGAAATTGTAGCCGCCGAACGTCATTGTTATCGGGAATTTTCCGCTTGAGAACATTCTTATCATGCTGCCGACGCTCGAAACCTTATAGTCGTAGGGACCCATGCACGCGCTCGGCTGGCAAACGACCGTTTCGAGTCCGTCTTTGCCGTTTTCGTCAAGGACGAACTGTGTTGCTTCGGCTTTTGTTTTTGCGTACGCGCCTTCGAGTTTGTCCGGCTCGTATTTGTATACCTCCGTCATTTTTCGGTTGTCGGGGAGCGGCACGTACGTGTCGACGCTGCCCATGTACACAAGACGCTTTACGCCGCAGGCATGACATGCCTTAACGACATTTTTCGTGCCGTTAACGTTAATTTTGTAAACAAAATCTTCATTTCCGGGTTTAATTTCAACACACCCCGCGACATGGTATACGATTTCACAGCCCTCAAAAGCCTTTATGAGACTGTCGTAGTCCGTAATGTCGCCCTTGACCTTTTCGCAGACGAGTCCGTCAAAAATGCCGGGGTCTTTGCGCAGAAGAATGCGGACGTCCTTGTCCGCGTGCTCCTGCAGCTCTCTGAGTATCGCGTAGCCGACGTGACCCGTCGCACCCGTGAGACAAACTTTTTTCTTTTCCATAAAAGCATCGCCTTTCACACTGCCGCATAACGGCAAAAGCCGTTATGTGACGAGGTTTTTTTATTGCCGTTTCGACAAAATTTTAACAAATTAAAACAAAAGTAAGGTCGTTCACGTTCGTTCCCGTGGGACCCGTAAAAATCAGCGCGTCTGCACCTTTCAGTGCGTTGTAGGAGTCGTTGTTCCGCAGTGAAATCTCGGGATTTATCCCTGCCGCACGCATTGCCGCCGCCGTTGTCCCGTCCGCATATCCGCCTGCGGCATCCGTGGGACCGTCCGTGCCGTCGCTACCGACGGAAACAAACAGTATATCGCGTTCGCCGTCAAGACGCAGAGCCGCATACAGAGCCATTTCCTGATTCCTGCCGCCCGTACCGCTGCCGCGTACAGTGACGGTCGTTTCGCCGCCGAAAATAATGCAGCGTTTTTTGCCGCCGCGGTTTTTGAGAGACCTTGCAATGACGCTTTCAGCCGCGTCACGCGCTTCTCCCGTCAACAAATCGGCACATATTTCGACCTCATAGCCGAGTTCTTCAGCCGTTCTGCCTGCCTCCTGCAGCAGACCCGTAATATCTCCCGCAAAAACGTATCCGCCGTCGTTTATCGGCTTGTCCGCGCCTTTTTTCAGTATTTCAAAAATATCCGACGGCTCGTCGTAAAGATATTTTTTTGCAATTTTTATAACAGCTTCGTCCGTCGTTTCGTCGCGAACCGTGATGCCCGAGCCTATCGCGCTTTTGTCGTTCGAGAGTACATCGGACAGCGCAACGGTCATCACTTTTGCGGGGAAGCAGTGCTCTGCAAGACGTCCGCCCTTTATCAGCGAGAGCCGACGGCGCACCGCGTTTGTCTGTTCTATATCCGCGCCGCGTTTGAGCAGCTTTTCCGTTATCGTGCGCTGCCTGTTCGGGGGAATGATGCTTTTTTCGAGCAGTGCGCTCGCTCCGCCCGAGAGCAGTACGAGCACCGTGTCGTTTTCGCCCGCATTGTCGGCAAGCTCGATTGCCCGTTCGGCGGCTTTTACGCTGTTTTCGTCACTTATCGGGTGCGACGCTTCGATAATTTCAAAACGGTCGGATTTGAATCCGTCCGCGTGACCGTATTTTGTGACGCAAAGTCCCGCTTTTATGTTCTCTCCGAGCGCGTCCTCCGCCGCACGAGCCATCGGAACAGCCGCTTTTCCCACGGCAATTACGGTGACTTTGCCGGTGCCGCGGGGGAGTTTGCCACAAGGAGATTCGCCGCAGGGGAGTTCGCTGCGGGGGGATTCGTTGACGGGATATTCTGCCGAATCTTCCGCAGAAATTTTTGCGGGGTTTTTTGTGAAATCTTCCGCAAGTTTCGCCGCTATGTGCCTTGTCCGCAGGTACGGGTCAACACTTTTTATCGCGGAGACGTAAATTTTTTGTGCGTCTTCCCTTGCCGTCATTTGAAGAAAACCTCCGTGTCGAGGCTGCAGCTCGGGAGCGCAAGCTCTTTGAGCGTCTGAGAAACGCCCTCGGCGATTTTTACGGTTTTTGCCTTTTTCGCGGCGGGTAAGGGCAGGCTGCGTGCGTATGCCGTTATTTTGTTCGCGAGTGAGACGAGAGCTCCGCGTACCGCGTCCGGGCATCCGTCAAGCGACTTTGAACCGTCAAAAACCGACAGAAACGTTTTTGCCGCATAGCTTATGAGCTTGTCGTTTTTAATGTCGGAAAGTGCTTTTGTGTCTATTCTGCCGCCGAATGGCATCACGGCGTTCAGCGTGTGAGCCGCCCTGCCGACGGTGACACCCGAAACAAACGACGCGCCCTTTTTGATGAGTCCGTACGTTTTGTCGGAAAGCTGCGCTTTTATGCCGAGTGCCGAAAGCCTGTCGGCAAGCCGGGCGCGGTCGCTCAACGCACCGTTTATTACGTTCATTATTACGTTTTCCGTGTGGTTCCTGATAAAATCCGCACCGTATACTGTGCCGTTATATGTAAATTCGCTGACAAATTCCGTCTTTATTTCCGCCGAATTTTCTTTTACCGTAACATATGTTATGCCTGCGGGCCAGCCGCACAGCGCACTCAGATTTACCTGGGTCAGGCGGTTTTTGTTCGGTGATACAAATTCGGTTGTGCGCAGCATATGCGAATGCCCGACGAACAGCAGACGCACTCCCGCGTCGGCAAGACGCGCCGCAGCGCGTTCTCCGTCCGAAATGAGCTGCGAGGAATTGACAAGGCGCGAAATGCACGGCAGTACGAGGTGGTGCTGCGCCGCAATGACAAATTCGCCGTTCGACGCGCCCTCACGCGCTTCGTTTTCCGCCCATTTAAGATGCTCCTCCGAATATCCCGATCTGCCGCCGCTGCCGTCGCAGTCGTCGTTTATGAGAATAAGCCGTACCCTGTCGGACAGCCTGAACGAGCGCGAAACGAATCCCGCCGACGTTTTGAACGATGAAAGCTCGTTTTTTTTGCCGAACCTGCCGTATAATGCGCCGAGCGAGTCCTTTGACACCGTCTCAACGTCCGTAAAAACGCAGCTGCCGTCATAGCGGCGCGCTTTTCCGTCGGAGCACCAGTCATGCGTTGACGTGACGGCATAAACGGGTACGCTTTTGTTGAGCTTTTCGAGCTTTTGAATAATTTCCGCGTGGCTGCATTTTTCGCCGTTGTTTGTAAGATCGCCCACAAATACGGCTGCATCCGCGCCGCTTTTTTTTATCATGCCGAACGCCGCGTCGGTTATCGCGCCGCTCTCGGCAAGACACTTCTGGTCGGAGCCGGAACGCAGCTCATACGCTTTGCCCGATGTACCGAGCAGGCTCGGATATAAGTGGATATCGGCAGCGAACGCCGCCTTGAAGGTGTCCGTTGTTATCACCTCGACAGCCGTTTTTTTTATTATACTCAATCCGACCCGCGAAGTCAATCCGCAGAAGGGTTTGACAAAAGTCTTTTTTCGTTGTAATATATGTAATGTACGATTTTTTTATGCGCTGTGCACAGTCGGACTGCGCTCCGTCCGTGCCGGTTTGACAGGTCGGGTTTTTTATGAAAAAATTTATTGCTTTCCTCACTGCCGTGCTCCTCTGCTTTTCGTTTTCTTCATGCGGTGAAGTAACGGAATATCCTCTTTCCGTAAACGGTACGCCGATAAACGCCGAAATTTTCACATATTATCTCGACCGCGCCTACTCCGACGGCGAGGCGGGCGGCACGCGCGCCGACAGAGTGACTTATGCCACCAACATGTGTATACGCTACGTCGCGCTCAATTCCACGTTTATGCAGAAAGGACTGTCGCTCTCACCCGCCGACAGCGTAAAATGCTCGAATGAGGCAAATGCGCTTTGGGAAATGTATCACGGGTACTACGAGTCTCTCGGAGTGTCAAAGGAGACGTTTGTAAAAATACGTCTCAACGAAGCATACCGTGAAACTCTGCGGCTGTCGCTTTACGGCGAGGACGGCTCTTCGCCCGTTCCGGACAGTGAGCTGAAGGCGTATTTCGACGAAAACTATGTCGCCGTAAAGCTGATAAGAGGGTATCTTTTTACCACAGACGTTTACGGCAACGAAAAGGAATACACCGAGGACGAGCTTAAACGGATAAGGGAACGCTATGACCTCGCGTGCGAACAGATAAACAGGGGTACGGCTATTGACCTTATGTATTCCGTTGTCGCGGGTTCCGGCGAACAGGAGGTAAGCGAAGCTCTCAAAACCGAGGTCGTTTCCGACGGCAGCGCGTATTATCCGAAGGGCTTTTACGACAGCGTGCGCGCGGTCGAAAAGGGCAAGGCGGCTGTTTTCGAGTTTGACAGCTATATCTATCTTGTCAGCCGCGTCGACGCGCTTTCGGATGACTCTCTGTTCGAGGACTACCGCGACGAATGCCTTAAGGCGGTCAGCGAAAAGCCGCTCTCGGACGAAATCGACCTGATGTGCAATGCGTATACGTCGGTGAGAAACACAACGCTTGTGGAAAAGTGCTGCGAAAAGACGGATAAAGTGATACGAAACGCGAAATAATTAAAATCGTGTCGGAGGGAGAAAAATGGCAAACATCATATTGAACGCGGTAACGGACGCAATACTGTCCCGCCGCACCGTGCGCAGCTTTACGGATGAACCGCTCACGGAGGACGAAAAAAACACGCTCCTCGAGTGTGCGCTTTGGGCGCCGAGCGCACGCAACCTGCAGCGATGCTTTGTGCGTGTCCTGTCCGACATGAACGCGCTCGACGAGCTGAATGCGGATTTTAAGGACACTGTCGGTTGGGATACTCCCGCCTACACGCGCTGGGATGTGAATCCCGTTTATCAGACCGCTCCGTCGCTGTTTTTTATTTTCGCGGACTGTCCCGACCCGATGAACGGCGGAATAATGGCTGAAAATATCTGCATCGCCGCGCAGGGACTCGGACTTAATTCATGCACGATAGGTTCGCTCGGTGCGCTGTTCGACGGAAAACACGGCGCAAAATGGCGGCAGAAGCTTCGGGTTCCGCCCGACAGCGTATTTGCCGTGTCGGTAGCGGTAGGTCACGGGAACGAAGCACCCGAACCGAAGCCGCGAAAAAAAGACAATTTTTATGAGGTGAAAATATGAAACCGTTCAGCATGTACGTAATTACGGACACTCACTATTTTGCATCCGCGCTCGGCTGCCGCGGTGAAGAATACGACAAAATGATGCAGTTTGAGCAGAAATGCTTTGCCGAAACTCAGGCAATAAACGAAGCCGCCTTCGAGTGGCTCGAAAAAGCCGACGGCGCGGACACCGTGCTTATTGCGGGCGACCTCAGCTTTAACGGCGAAAAGCAGAGCCACATTGAATTTTTGAAGCTGCTCGAAAGCCTTAAAAAGAGCGGAAAGCGCGTTCTTGTGATAACGGCGGGACATGACTGCAACGAGCACCCGTTTGCGTATGACGAGACGGGACGTCTTGCGCCCGAGGGCACAAAGCGAGAGGAGCTTTTCGACCTCTACTATGACTACGGCTTTTCGGATGCGATAGCGGTAGACCGCGAGGGACTGTCATACGTTTCGCAGCTTACCGACGGAATCCGTCTGCTTGCACTCAACAACGACGGCAACGAAGCCGTGGGCAAGACCTATACTCCGCAGCAGCTCGAGTGGATAAAAGAGCAGATGAAAAAGGCGCGTGAGGACGGTCAGATGATGATTGCGATGAACCACTATCCTCTTATTCCCGGCTCGCCCGTGCTCGGCTTCGTCGGCGACGATGCCGTCATGAAAAACGCGGACAGCGTTATCGAAATGCTTGCCGACGGGGGCGTACACCTGTGCTTTACGGGTCACATGCACAACCAGAGCGTAAAGCTGCGCGTTACACCGTCGGGCAATCGCTTTTGGGACGTCTGCACAGGCTCGCTTATCGGCTGTCCCGCGTCAATGCGCTATGTGACGATACATTCTCCCGAGGACGTTGAAATTAAAACTCTGCCCGTGCCCGCATTTAAGTGGGATTTCGGCGGACTTACGCAGGACGAGTATTTTCAGCGTCAGTTCGATATGATGATAAACACCTGCCTTGACTGTCTCGAGCAGGACCCCAAGCGTCTTTGCGGCAAAATCAGAATCAAGTACTCTCACCTTATCGACTCCGTTATGCGCAAGGTCGGACGCAGAATAAACAAAATGACCGTGGGTTCGGCGTGCAGAATGTTCCTCACAAAGTGCCCGTCGGAAATAAAGAACAACCGTCTCCGTCCGCTCCTCGTCGAAATAGTCAGAAACGTTTTTGTCGGCGATGCGCCGTTCGTCCCCGGCACACCCGAATATGCGGCAATTATGGGCATTTTTAACAGAGTTTATCCGTTTTTGAAGTCCGTTGAAAAAAAGCAGGCTGCAAAGGGCAAAAAGCTCGACCTCAGAGAAACCGTTGAGGCTACCATCGGAAACAACACGGGCGTGTCGGACTATGACTGCAGAATCAGCCTGAAATAACATCTTCGAAAAAGTACTCACTTCCGTAAAAAATGACATGAAAGAGCACAAAAAGAGCACAAAAAGAACAGCTACGGTCGTTATCACGGCTGCCGTCTGTGCGGCGGCTCTTTTTGTCTGCCTTTTCTTCGGCAAAGAACTTTACGAACGTTACTTCGCTCCCGACGTACCGCTGACCGTAACCGCGTCGCCGTCCGACGCCACAGTCGAAGCGGGGTACACGGCTGTGTTTGAAGTCGCCGCAAACGGCAGGGGACTTACGTATTCGTGGGAATACACTGCGCCCGGCGGTACGGTTTCCGCAATCAAGGGAAATGTCGGCAGCCGTCTTTGCCTTGTTACCGATATTTCGATGAACGGCAATGTTTACCGCTGCACCGTCACCGACAGAAAAGGCGACAGTGAGTCAACGGACGGCGCACTTCTCACGGTCACAAAGGATCACACCTTCGGCGCAATGCTTGTCACAAAAGAAAACACGTGTCTTAACGACGGCGAAGCAACGTATGTATGCTCGTCGTGCGGCGAGAAAAAGGTTGAAGTCCTCCCCGCAGCGGGGCACGATTTTAACGAGAGCGTGTCTTACACCGGCAAGCGGCTTTTTGTCTGTAAGACCTGCTCGTATTCGTTTGAGACGGATGCCGCCGACAAGTCTGCGCTTGACGACGCTCTTAAAAAAATCCCCGAATACGTTTCCGTTTACTGCAGCGGCAGCAGTGCAAATACACTTGCGGCACTTCGCGACAGGCTTGAAACGACCGTATACGGTGTTAAAAATTACGACCTGCTGTCGCAAAAAGAAACGGACGATTATGCGGAGCGTATAAATTCCGCTCTCGAAAAGCTGACGCTTCGCAAAACCGACGGAAAAAATATTTATCTCACGTCGGGCGAAAACGGCTCTGCCGTACTCTCCGCGACGGACGGACAGAGTACGGAAATTGAAAATGCCGCTGCGGTATTGACCGACGCACAGCTTTACGGAGAAACAAAAAAGCCGTCATACCGTTTGACGCTCGCCGACGGAAAAACGCTGTTTTCGTTTGATTCCGAGTCGCTGCTGCTTTTGTCGCTTGCGGCCGACCCGACGCTGATGCGCACACCGCTCGTGTACAATGCTGCCGACCGTCTCGGAATAAGCGAGGCGCCCGATTATTACATGGCGGAGGTTTGGCTTGACGGAGAGTACCTCGGTCTGTATGCCGTTCGCGGCGAGCCGAACGAAAAGGCAGAAAACACGGAGGAGCTGCATGAAGTACTGCTGCGGCTGCTTTCTTCTGAAAATACATACAATTATATAAAGAGCCGCGTCGACACGGCGCGCTTTTCGCGGTTTATGATTTTGTACTGCGTTGCGGGACTTGCGGACTGCGTGAATGTCAATGAGCTGCTTTTTGAAGATAACGGCAAAATTTCCGTTCATCTCCCGACGCTCTGCGACCGAATACTTCTCCCCGATTCTCAGCCGAATTTTGCGCAGGAGCTTTTGCAAAACGACATTCTCGCCGCGCTGCTGCAAAATTCCGATTTTATGACCGAAACACGCTACGTGTACGCCCTGAACGGTGACAAGCTGCAAAATCTCTGCGCCGATACCGATGCCGAGGAAAACACGCAGACAGAAACGGACACGGCTGCGGCAGCCGCAAAAACGGCAGACGAAACTGCCGACAGCTCCGCCGCTTCGGACGAAAAAACCTCCGACGGCAGTGAAGCCGAAAACGGCACAAACGCGGCAGCCGCGAATACGGACACCTCGTCATTTGCACGGTTCACGTTAAAATACGGCACGGCGATTGAACGAAATTTTGCCGACGGTGCCGTTACATATGACAACTCTTTCGGCTCAATAACACATTTTTCGACTTTCGATGAAAATGCCCGTGCCCTCGCTGCCGCGCTGCGCGCCCGTCTTGCCGCCGCAGCAAACTACTTCGCCGAGTAATGCGGCACTTATTCATTGCTGCAAAAAGACATAATTTGAAAGAAAACCGCACCGAAACAATTTTCCGCAGCCGTCCCCCGACAACGGCGCGGAATCCCGCCGATATTCTTTGAGCATCGGTGCGGAAACGCTTTTGTGTTTCGCCGAAAAGCGACCCGAAAAGCACTGAAAGCACTCTTGAAAACCTTGAAAACCTTGGCGAAGCTGTGCTCCTTAAATCCTTGACAGCGCGTTGAATTTATGATATATTACCGTCTGAATCCGTGTGCGGCACCGATTCCGCGCTGCGTCGGCTTTGCCGCCGTGCCGCCGTCCGTGCCCGTCAAACGGCACAAACCGAAACCTTTCGGGGTGTAGCGCAGCCGGCAGCGCGCCTGCTTTGGGAGCGTATACGGGCACATTTACGGCTTTTCCGCAAATCCTCAGCAAAGCCTTACACACTGCGGTTTTGACCCTTTATTTTTCCCTCAATTTGTGTTACAATAGGCCGGCGACCGCATAGTATCCCACAGATACCGAAATCACAAAAAAACTTAATAAATCCGGGTGTGGCGCAGCTGGGAGCGCGGGTGGTTTGGGACCATCAGGCCGCAGGTTCGATCCCTGTCACTCGGACCAAAATTTTGACCGAAAGCAGAGTTTATTTTTCGCTTTCGGTCGTTTTTTATGCTTATTTAGGTGTTTTATCGCCACTTTTGAAAAAATCGCATTTTTACGACCGCATCATCAAATGCGGACCGGAAATTCCTTTTTCTTTGTTTACAGCGGCTCAAAAATTAAGGGCTGAGCGATTGATGTCGTTCAGCCCTCAATTTTTAAATCTACTTCATCCGTTTATCGCTTCTTTGATTCTCGCTATATTCCAATAACATTTTCCATCACTTGCATAATAGTAAGCAGGAATATGTACTCCGTAACATTTTATACAATCGGGACATTTGCTTTTATCAACATTTGCATAGTTATAGATAACAACAATTTTTAAATTATCTCGTATCGCTTTTTCACATTCATGCTCAATATAACTTCTATTATCCACGCTATAATGTCCGGAACAAGTTCCCCGGTTGTAAGAGGAACAATATCTACAAGCTCCTTTGGTTAGATTCTTTGTATTTGCGCCAACAATTAAAACAAAAGTTTTTGAAATAATCATAGCGAGTTTGATACAAAGTCGAGAAATAATTAAAAAGTATGCCCTTGCGGTGTAAAAACAGTCGTTGCGGTGTAAAATCCGAGGCGGCTGTTTTTGTATGCGCAGAAAAACTCCTCACCGCCGTCAATGGTAGTGAGGAGTACCTTTTGTCCTTATGCTCGGATTTCCTGTCCGTTTTTGAAAGTGAACCGCACATCGTCCTTGCTG
>CAVFAD010000026.1:0-22866 GCA_963620305.1 Bacteroidaceae bacterium
AAATCGAGTATTCATAAAGTCAAATCCCTTATGAATACTCGATATGGTCCGAGTGGCGAGACTTGAACTCACGGCCTCTTGACCCCCAGTCAAGCGCGCTCCCAACTGCGCCACACCCGGATACAGACAACCGCAAACCGTCGGGCAATACCGAGCGGTTGACCGATTGCCTATACAATATACCACCGAACAGCTTAATTGTCAAGACCTTTTTTTGCCGCTTTTGTGTTTTTTGAAAAAAAAGAATCCTTGCCGATGATATTAAAAATTAAATTTATTTGACGCAGTCATGAACAGCCTAAGCTGACGGGAGTCGAACCCATGCCGCCCGTCAGCGTCCCCTTTCGGCACTTTTCGCCCTTTTCGTCTTGACCCCCGTCAGCAAGAGAAGCACCTCAAAAGACAAAAATTGCTCGAAAATCAACTGCTGACGGGTGCAAAGCAGTTTTGCCTGAGCCGATTCATATCAGGCAAGGCAAAGCCCGAAGCGAATACTTGACGTATTTGCGAGGGTTTTAACGCAGCATGGGCGGAAATCAGCCTGTCAAAACCGACACGGGTTCAACTCCCGTCAGCCTAATTCAAATTGTCGAGCGTACTGTATTTTCGCAGTTGACCGCCGTTTTTGCCCGTGTCAAGTGTACATGCTTTTTTCACCGTGTCCCGTGCGGCATGCCCTGAAATCTGCTGCAAGGCGCAGATGCTTTCGCCGTTTTCGGGAGATGCCGCTGTAAAGGTATGCCTCGGCAAATGCGGATAAATACGACGGGTCAAGATGACATCACCGACTTTTTTAACGGTTTTGAAAATACGGGCAATTGCAGTGTTCAGTCGCGCTTATCGGAGCTGAGAGCCTCGGTAACGGGGACGAGAACCTTGCTGTCATAGCAGGAGAAAACAGCGTCGACGAGTTTTTTGTCAGGCTTTTTTGTTATAAGGCTGACGAGCGGCACGAGTATCAGACCGCCGACCATCGCGAATGCGCCGCAGGCAACGGGACTTTTGAGCGCGGCGGGGAAAAGGGACGGCGCAAACATATTGAGCAGCATTATACCCGAACCCCACGCAAACGACACGATGCAGGACGCTTTCGTGACATTTTTCCGGTAGAGCGAATACAGAAACGGCGCAAGAAAGCTGCCCGCAAGCGCGCCCCACGAAAGTCCCATGAGCTGCGCGATAAATGTCACATTGTGCTTATACTGCACAATTGCGATAACGGCGGATATCACGATAAACACGGCGACGAACGCTCTGATTATGAGCAGATTTTTCTTTTCGCTCTTTTTTTTCATCAGTACGGGGTCGATAAAATCGAGTGTGATAGTCGACGCAGACGTAAGCACAAGCGACGAAAGCGTCGACATCGACGCGGCAAGCACGAGAATAAGCGTAATGCCGATAAGCCACGGACTCAAGTTTGAGAGCATCGCCGGGATAACCGCGTCATATCCGTCCGTTTTGACATCCACGTCAAACAGCCTGCCGAAGCCGCCGAGAAAATAGCAGCCGCCTGCTACGACTACAGCGAAAACCGTCGAAATTACGGTACCCTTGTGAATATCGTTTTCGCTCTTTATCGAGTAGAATTTCTGTACCATCTGCGGCAGTCCCCAAGTGCCGAGCGAGGTCAGTATAACGACGCTGAGCAAACCCGCCGGATCGGGTCCGAAGAAAGACGCGAACACGCCCGGAACGGTCGACACGCTTTCGTCCGTCACCTGCGCAAGCGCGGCAAGAGAACCGTTAAATCCGCCGTTTATTTTCAGCACCGCGGCAATTATCATGACAATTCCCGCAAGCATTATTATTCCCTGCACAAAATCGTTAACAGCCGCCGCCATGTAGCCGCCGACTATGACGTACACCGCCGTGAGCGACGCCATTATAATGATGAGCACGGTGTAATCTACATTGAACGCCATTGCAAACAGGCGCGAAAGACCGTTATAGAGCGATGCGGTATACGGCACAAGAAACACGAAAATTATGACCGACGAAATCAGCTTAAGTCCTTTTGAATCAAACCTCCGCTCAAAAAACTGCGGCATGGTCGCCGAATCAAGATGCTGCGACATTATGCGCGTTCTTCTGCCGAGCACCGTCCACGCAAGAAGCGAACCGATGAACGCGTTGCCGAGTCCTATCCACGTCGACGCGACACCGAACCGCCAGCCGAACTGCCCCGCGTAGCCGACAAATATAACCGCCGAAAAATACGACGTGCCGTAGGCAAACGCGGTAAGCCACGGTCCGACACCGCGCCCGCCGAGAACAAAGCCGTTGACATCGGACGAACGTTTTCCGCAAACGATGCCGATTGCCACCGTAACGGCAAAAAACACAGCAAGCATTATAATTTTGACAAGCATCTTTTTAACCTCCGAACGCTTTCCCGAATAAAAAAACGGCTTCAAATTGACAAAAGTCAAAGAAGCCGTCCGTAATATCGGTTTTTTGTTTTACCGAAATAAAGACAGCTTATGAATATAGTAATAGTAAGAATATGCGATAAACATAAAAGCCGTCTCCTTTCGTGATTTGTGTGCATTATACACCGCCGAGAGGACGTTGTCAATACTTTAGCACTTAAAAGCGATAAAATTTGCGGAAATTTTGCAAAAAACGTATTCCGCGCACGCACAGAAAAGTCGGTCTTTCTTTTTTCGGGAATTTATGATAAAGTAGGATTAAGCCGACGGGAGTTGAGCCTGTACCGCCCGTCAGTCTAAAGGGAGGTAAGCACTTATGAAAATACCGAAAAAGCTTAACAGAATAATCGGAAAACTGGTAAACGGTGTAACAAACGGTGTTTCGCAGACCTCGGTCAGAAGCACGAAGGAGCTTTTGCCGCCGCAGGAAGGCATAAACGACGCATGCAGACGCGCCGCAGCGGAAGGCGCGGTATTGCTGAAAAACGACGGCGGCATATTGCCGCTGACTTCCGAAAACAGGGTGTCCGTGTTCGGACGCGTGCAATATGACACGTTTTTCGTCGGATACGGTTCGGGCGGCGACGTCAACCCGCACTGCACGGTAAGCATATCGGACGGCTTGAAAGCCAACGAAAGCATCAGCATAAACGAAAACCTCGACCGCATCTATCTGCAGTGGCGCAAAAAAAATCCCGTCGACAACGGTTTTTGGGGACATTGGCCGATGTGCTATGACGAAATGCCGCTGTCCGAAGCTGTCGTCCGCGAAGCCGCAGGCTGCTCGGACACCGCCGTCGTAGTTATCGGCAGAGCCGCAGGGGAGGACAGAGAAAACACCCTCGAAAAGGGCAGCTACTTCCTTACCGACGACGAAGAACGGATGCTGAAGCTCGTGACGCTTTATTTTCGGCGCACATGCGTCATACTTAACATCGGCGGCATTTTCGATTTTTCGTGGATCGAAAAATACAACATTCCGTGCGCTCTTATCTGCTGGCAGGGCGGCATGGAAACGGGAAATGCCGTTGCGGACATCTTATCGGGCGCGGTGACACCGTCCGGCAGGCTGACGGACACGGTTGCGCGCGAATACTCCGATTATCCGTCCGCGGCAAACTTCGGCGGCAAAAAGCTCAATAAATATGTTGAGGATATTTTTGTCGGGTACAGATATTTTGAGACGTTCTGCCCCGAAAAGGTTCTGTTTCCGTTTGGATACGGCTTATCCTACACAACGTTCGCTTATACAGACATAACTCTGACGGAAAACGGCGATACCGTTTCGGCTGCAGTTAACGTGACAAATACGGGCAAATTCAGCGGAAAAGAAACCGTGCAGGCATATTGCGCATTCGAAGGCGACAGGCTGCCGAATCCCGCGATGCGTCTTGTCGCGTTCGCAAAAACGGACGAATTAAAGCCGGGCGAAACGCAGAAGCTTAACCTCACGTTTTCGCTTTATGCACTCTCGTCATACGATGACAGCGGCATAACCGGACACAAGTCGGCATATGTACTTGAACAGGGCGGCTACGATATAAGAATCGGTGCCGACGTGCGTCACACCGCTTCGGCAGGCATTTACAGAGAGCCGAAAACACGCGTTTACGAGCAGCTGACCGAGGTGTCCGCAGTCGCGTACGAAAACAGATTCATGCGTCTGCGTCCGCTTTATTCGGACGGCAAAGCATCCGTCACGTTTGAGCCGTCGCCGACAAGAACGGTCGACCTTAAGGAAAAAATCCTGAATTCGCTCCCGCCGTATATCGAGAGAACGGACAAAAACATTACGCTTGACGATGTCATAAACGGCAAGGCGACGCTTGAGGAGCTCGTCGGCACGCTGTCGGACGACGAACTTGAAGCGATTACGCGCGGAGCGTATGTAATGAACTCACCCTTAGGCGCAAAGGGCAATGCCGCCGTTTTCTGCGGTGTGCTCCCGTCTCTGCGCGAAAAGGGCATTCCGCCCGTCACATGCACCGACGGTCCGTCGGGAATACGTCTTGCGCAGTCGTCCGCGCTTTTGCCGAACGGCACCGCACTCGCGTCTGCGTGGAACACGGAGCTTGTAAGTGAATTGTACGAACTGCTCGGGAAAGAAATGCTCGAACGCGGCTCGGATGTCCTGCTTGCACCCGGAATGAACATACACAGAAACCCGCTGTGCGGCAGAAACTTCGAATACTTCTCCGAAGATCCGCTCGCTGCCGGCAAAAACGCGGCTGCGGTCGTTCGCGGACTGCAAAAAACAGGTGTTTCGGCATGTCCGAAGCATTTCAGCTGCAACAATCAGGAGGTGAGACGCACGACAAACGACTCCGTGCTGTCGGAACGCGCTCTGCGTGAAATCTACCTCAAGGGTTTTGAAATATGCGTAAAAGAAGCTTCTCCGAAAACGCTGATGACCTCGTACAACAAAATAAACGGCGTGTGGGGGCATTACAATTTCGAACTTGTTACATCGGTTCTTCGCGGCGAATGGAAATTTGACGGTGCGGTCATGACCGACTGGTGGATGCAAAGCTCATATTCGCCCGAATTTCCCGCTTTGAGAAATCAGGCGTACAGGGTTCGCGCGGGGGTAGATGTTCTGATGCCGGGCGGAGCGCGTACGGGAAAGAAAAAACCCGACGGAACGCTTCTCGAAACACTCGGCAGGCAGGAGGGCATAACACTCGGCGAAATTCAGGCGGCGGCGGTTCGCGTTATTCGTTTTGCAACAAAATTGCCGTATAAATTTGTTCAATCAGACAAAACTGACCTCAATACCTAAGCTGATTATTGATTTCCGTACATAGATATGGTAAAATTATGTTGTTGCCGAATAACAAAAAAATTAACAAGGAGAGAGAAAAATGAAAAAGCTACTGTTGAAGGTATTGTCGGTTGCTATGGCAGTTCTGATTGGTGCATCGGTCGGCGTGTTTGCCTCGGCTGCAGAGCCTCCGACGAATGTCAGAATAGTCATTTCCGAAAATGCGAACAACTACGAAAAAGCCGCGGCGGAACACCTTCAGTCGACCGTCAAGGATTCAACCGGTGTCGAATATGACATAGTTAACGACACAACCGCACCCGAGGGTTATGAAATTGCCGTCGGAAACACAAACAGATTGTCGGCGGCTGTTTCCAACCTTGACGACGGCGCATATGTGATTAAGACCTTTAACGGCGGTGTTGCAGTCATAGGCGCGGGCACGCGCGGCAACATTTACGGCGTGTGCCGTCTGCTCAAGGACTACGGCGGTTACCGCTGCTATGTCTCGGGTGAGAGTCTCACAAACGACGGCTCCGCTTTGGCGATTCCCGAAAACGTGGACATAGAGTATAAGCCGTTTTTCGAGTACACCGAAACAGACTGGCGTTTGGGCTCGACAAAAAATGAGGAATACTGTATCTCAAACGGTCTTAACGGCGGAGCTTACAGCAGAATAAGTGACGCTTACGGCGGTACGGTCAACTACATCAGCGGATTCTGTCACACACTCGCCACACAGTTCTGCAGCAGAGACAAATATTTTGAGTCTCACCCCGAGTATTTCGCATGGAGAAACGGACAGCGCGTTTCAAAACAGCTTTGCCTTACGAATGACGATGTTTACGAAATCGTAAAGAACGAAGTTTTTGAATTGCTCAATAACCGCCACGACCCCTATGCCGCGCTTCAAATCATTTCGCTTACGCAGGACGACAACCAAGAGTACTGTCAATGCGACAACTGCAAAAAACTCGACAATGCAAACGGTTCGCAAGCCGGCTCAATGCTGACATTTATCAATAAGATAGCAAAGGATGTCGCCGCAGCCGAAAACGGAAAATATGCCAACGTTGCCATTGACACTTTTGCTTATCAGTATACCAGAACTCCTCCGAAGGTCGTCAGACCCGTTGACAACGTTATAGTCAGACTTTGCAGTATTGAGTGCTGCTTCTCCCATCCCTTCGATGAGTCGACCTGCAGCCGCAACTCGAAGTTCATGAGCGATCTCAACGAATGGAGCAAAATCTGCAACAGACTTTATGTTTGGGATTACGCAACGAACTATGCGTACACAACGGCTGTCTTCCCCAACTTCGGCGTGCTGCAGAAAAATATGCAGATACTCTACAATCACAACGTAAAGGGCGTATATGTGGAGGGCAACTATTACCTTGCCGATGTTGACACTGAATTTGCAGACCTGAGATCGTACCTTATCGCATGCCTGCTTGCAGACCCCTACTGCGACTACGACGCAAAAATGCGCGAATTCTGCAACGACTACTACGGTGCGGGCGGTCAGCAGATATACGAATTTATTCAGATGACTATCAGCGGTGCGAAAAAGTACAATCACCTTTCTATCTATAACGGTATTCTTACCTCCCTTTCGTTCACACGCAGCGAAGTCAAAAAATGCGACAGCCTTTGGGATGAAGCGAAGCGCAATACCGTAAACGACGAACAGGCGTACAAAAATATCGTTCGCAGCGAAATAAGCTGGCGCATGTGGAAAAGCTCGGCGTGCAGGGGCGAGTTTGCAGGTCTCGGTCTTTTCCCCGAGAGAATGAGACTTTATCGCGATGTTCTCGCTTCGGGTGCAAAAAGATTCACCGAGGGAAAGCGAATCAACTCACTGTCACTGAAACTGATTCTCGGCGACCCCAATAATTGGAACAACCAGAAAGAAAACGAAACGAAGGATTATACGGACTTGATGACGAAGTGCATCGCCCTGTATGACGCCTTCATGTCTTTCTTCTCGATTTTCAAAATTTCCTGCTGATTTTGCAGGTAAATATTAAGCTGACGGGAGTCGAACCCACGCTGCCCGTCAGCGTCCCTTTTTGGATTTAACAGGTTTCTGTTACTCTCGCGGAAAGCATGACAAAGGCATCGCAGCGTTCAACACCGTATGTGCTTCGTTTGATTCCGCGTTACCCGATTTTTCAGGAGAAACTTATGAAAAAATTGTTTTTGACATTACTGTCGGTTCTGACAGCAGCCGTTTTATTCATGTCATTCGCTGCGTCGGCAGCTGCAGCGGAAACTCCGGCAAATATCAGAATCGTCATTTCCGACAAAGCTGACGATTATGCAAAAGCCGCGGCGGAATACCTTCAGTCGACCGTCAAGGCTTCAACCGGTGTCGAATACCGAATAGTAACAGACGCAGATGCAGCCGAGGGTTATGAAATTGCCGTCGGCAACACAAGCAGATATCCGGCGGATGTTTCGAAATTTGACGACGGCGCATACATAATCAAGAGCTTTGACGGCGGTATTGCAGTCGTAGGCGCGGGCACGCGCGGCAACATTTACGGCGTGTGCCGTCTGCTCAAAGATTACGGCGGTTACCGCTGCTATGTTTCAGGGGAGAGCCTCACAAACGACGGCTCGGATTTAATCATTCCGAAAGACGTAGAGATAAGATACGACCCGTTTTTTGAGTACACCGAAACCGACTGGCGTTTAGGCTCGACAAAGAATGAGGAATACTGCATTTCAAACGGACTTAACGGCGGCGCATTCAGCAGAATCAGCCAAAAATACGGCGGCACGGTCAATTATATCAGCGGCTTCTGCCACACGCTGACTTCGCAATTTTGCAGCAAGGACAAGTATTTTGAAGCGCACCCCGAGTATTTTGCATTGAGAGACGGCGAACGCATGCCGACCCAGCTGTGTCTTACAAACGAAGACGTTTGCAAAATCGTCATTGATGAGATTCTTGAACTGCTCAAAAACCGTCACGACCCCAAAGCCGCACTTCAAATTGTTTCGATTACTCAGAGCGATAACCAAAAATACTGTCAGTGCGACAACTGCAAAAAACTCGACGAAGAAAACGGTTCGCAAGCCGGCACCATGCTGACATTCGCGAACAAGGTAGCGGCTGCTGTCGCCGAAGCCGAAAACGGAAAATATGCCAACGTTGCTATCGACACTTTTGCTTATCAGTATACGAGAAAGCCCCCGAAATCAGTCAGACCTCTTGAAAATGTTATAGTCAGACTTTGCGACGGCGAGTGCTGTTTCGCCGATACACTTGATGATGCCACATGTGAACGCAACATCAACTTCATGAGTGATCTCAAAGGATGGGGCGAAATTTGCAACAGACTTTACATTTGGGATTATGCAACGAACTTCAGAAACACAACGTGCATTTTCCCCAATTTCGGAGTGCTGCAGAGAAATATGCAGATACTCTACGAACACAATGCAAAGGGTGTATACGTCGAGGGTATGTACTTCCTTCCGGCTGTTGACACTGAATTTGCGGACCTGAGGTCGTACCTCCTCGCAAATCTGCTTGCCGACCCCTACTGTGATTACGACGCAAAAATGCGTGAGTTCTGCAACTATTTCTACGGCGCAGGCGGCGAACAGGTGTACGAGTTCATTCAGATGGCGATAAAGGGCGCAGAGGATATTCACCTCGGTATAAGTCAGCGCATGGAAAAGACGATGTCCCTCAACTACAAAGAGGTTAAAAAGTGCAATCAGCTTTGGGACGATGCAAAGCGCAGCACCGTAAACGACGAACGGGCGTACAAAAACGTCATTCGCAGCGAAATAAGCTGGCGCATGTGGAAAAGCGCAACCGGAAAAGGTGAATTTCTCGGGTTAGGACTTTTCCCCGAAAGGATGAGACTTTACCTCGACATTCGCGCCCTCGGCGTTGAGAGATTCTCGGAAGACTCCACCAAGGGCAATGCGCTTCCTCTTGGCTATATTCTCGGTCCTCCCAACAATTGGACTAAGGTAAAAGAGCCGGAAACAAAAGATTATACGGCTTTTATGACCAAGTGCATCGGTATCTACGATACCTTCAAGTCGATGTTCTCGATTTTCAAAATCTCCTGCTGATTTTTGCGGGTAATATAAACAATTAAGCTTTTAAGGAGTTCAGTATGGAACAGGTACCTATTATTCTTGCGGAAAATATGACAAAGGCAGCGCAGTGGCTCAACACCGTATTTGCTTCGTTCGATTCCGCGATACTCGATTTTTACTACAATCTTCACAACGGTTCTGCAGGCGGATTCTTTGATTTCTTCTTCAAGAATTTCACCCTGCTCGGCGAAGACGGCATTTTCCTCATTCTTCTGTCACTTATTTTCCTGATGTTCAAAAAGACACGAAAAGTCGGTGCGGGTATGCTCGGCGGCATCATCATCGGTGCGCTGTTGACTAACATTACAATCAAAAACGTCGTTGCCCGTCCCCGTCCGTATGCGACAAGCGAATTGTGGCAGAGCCGTTGGCGTGAGATAAACGGTAATCTCGAAAGCAAATATTCTTTCCCGTCGGGACACACCACTTCGGCAATGGCTGCAATGACGCCCGTGTTCCTTTTCTGCAAAAAGAACGTAAGCTGGCTTGCTTTCGTTTTCGTAATCCTCATGGGCGCGTCGCGTAACTACCTGTTCGTTCATTTCCCCTCGGACATTCTCGGCGGTATAATCGTCGGCGGCGTTGCCGGTGTACTCGCTTACGCAATCGTTCAGGCGATGTACAACAAGATTTTCCCGAAGAACAAGCTCGGCAATGCGTTCATGAACTTCGACATCCGCAACGCTTTTAAGAAATCGGCAAAGAACTGATTAAAAACAAAAAAACGAGCTGCCTCGCAAAAAAGCAAACCGACTCGCTTGGCGAAACCGATATTGTCCCGCAAAGTGTAAACCGACTCGAAAAGCGGTGTTCGCAGCGAATTGATGCGCGGCACAACAAACAAAATTTTGAGGAGAGCGGAATTTCCGTTCTCCTTTTTTCTGCGGCTGTTCGTCGGCTGACAGCTGAAAAACCGTCGGAGAAGCCTGCGGGTGCAAGCGTTCTTCGACGGTTCGCGAACAGAATTTATGCGGTTCGGTATGTCGGTCTGTCAGTATCTTATACGGGCAAGGTTATCCATTGAGGATTTTTCTTCGCCTTTTTCGATTTTCTTTATCAAGTCGTAAATCTGATCGTTGACGGGTGTGGGTACGCCGTATTTTTTGCCGTTTTCGGAAATGTAGCCGTTAAAAATATCTATTTCGGTCTTTTCGCCCCTGTCAAGCGACTGCAAGGTGGACGGGCGGACAAGTCCGAACTTTTTGCCGACGATGCTTACAAGTCCCTTGCATATCCGCTTGTAGGCTTTCGACTCGGAAATGAGCAGAAGATCGTAATTGAGCACCTTTGCGTAAGGCGGAACTTTCAGCCCCATTTTTTTTGAAAGATACGTTGCTTCACGCGCGATTTCGAGGAAAATATCCTTGGCGCGTTCGTCGCTGAGCATAACACCGACAGGCTCGCCCGTGAGTGCCGCTATGGAATTTATACACGAATTAACGATAAGCTTGGAATAAAGCTGAGCGTCGATATCGGTTACGACGGACGTGGGCAGGACTGACTTGTACACTTCGCCCAGAGCCTTTATTTTTTCGTCGGCAGCACCCGTAAGCCTGCCTATCTTAAACTCGCCGCGGCTGGTGACGTTTATGTCGCCGTTCGGCAGCATGGTTGCGCCGAAGCCTATCATACAGCCGACGGTGCGTTCCTTGCCGACAGCATCCGCAAGAATGCCGGTGCAGATTCCGTTTTGCATCGATACAAAAAGTCCGTCGGACTTTACGTGCGGAATCATCTGTCTTGCAACATCGGCAAGCGCAAAGTATTTTGTTGCGATAATACATACGTCGTAAAGCTCGGTAAGCTCCCGTTCACTCGAAAAGGCGGTAAATTTTTGAGTGTGTTCGCCGAGCGCACCGGTAAGAGTCAAACCATGTGTGCGTATCTTTTCCGCACGTTCGGGACTGTGCGCGAGAATGTCGACACCGTATCCTTTTTCTTTCATCATTACCGCAGTGGTGCCGCCTACAGAGCCGGCTCCGACAAGAATAATTTTCATGTTTGTCCTCCCGTATATTTTTTCGATTTTGTACCGTTTATAGATTAACTTAAAACTGCCGAGCAGTCAATAAGTTTTCGTGTAATCCGACACAAAGGAGCCGAGTGTAACATTGTTTTTTCCGCTCTGCCGTGTTAGAATAGAAAAAAACGGAGGAAACGGAAATGATACTCGACTTCAAAGACAAAAAACCTTCAGTTGACGAAAGCTGCTTTATTGCCGAAACCGCAGCGGTGATAGGAGACGTGACGCTTGAAAACGGCGCGTCCGTTTGGTTCGGCGCGGCGCTGCGCGGAGATATGGCACCGATCAGGGTCGGTAAAAACTCCAATATTCAGGAAAACGCGACGGTGCATGTTTCTCCCGGACACCCCGCAATAATCGGCTGCGGCGTTACGGTCGGACACGGTGCTGCCGTGCACGGCGCGACGGTCGAAGACAATGTGCTCGTCGGTATGAACGCGGTTGTGCTCGACGGCGCGGTCATCGGTAAAAATTCCGTCATCGGTGCCGGCGCGGTAGTAACCTCCGGTACGCTCGTGCCCGAAAATACGCTTATGCTCGGAGTACCCGCTGCGGCGGCAAAAACACTCTCTCCCGCCGCAGCCGCATCGAATGCGGTTAACGCCGCAGCTTATGTCAAACTTGCAAAAGAGTTAATGTGACGGGACCGATAAGTCCCGAAACTGCGTCCCGAGGATAATTCGAATAGCGCGACGGCACGGTGGAGTAATGGTTTGCAAGCGTGTTTGAAACGGTTATTTCAATGCTGTTTTCGCCGTTTTTTACAAGCTCCGTCACATCGGCTTCAAACGGCGCATTCGTAAAAACAATAGGCTCTCCGCCGTTTATCACGACTCTCGCGGTCGCGCCCACCCTGCCGAGACTGAGGATAAAGCGGGTGTCGATGTCCTCTTTTTCGATGTCGGCAAGCGTTGAATATTTCATTTTGCCGGAATAGCAGCAAAGCGCACCGATTTTTGACGTGTCGCCGCATTTTATTTTCCCCTCACCGCAAAAAATATCAACGGGTTCGGGAATAACGCTCATATCGCCGAGTCCGTCGGATGCTCTGACGAACACCGTCACTGCCGCACCTCTTTCGAACGGAGCGTCACTTGACGCGCGAAAAACTTTTTCGCCGAAATTACCGCGTCCGACAGGTTCGGTTTTCAGCTCTGCTCCGTCAGCCGTTGCCTTAAGAAGCTCACCGAAAAGCGGAGCCTCAAAGCCGTAAAATCCCGGCGGAGCCTCGAACGAAAAAGCGAACGTATCCGCATCCGAAAACGGGTCGCAAAGCGGCAGAAAATCACCGTTCGCGAACGGTGCGCATGCAAGAGGATAATCCGTGCGCGTAAAGTCTTTTTTCTTTACAAAATGCACTCCCGAACGTTTAAGATGCGCTCGGTTCCGATAATCGGGACACTTATTCACGTCATAAGCATATGCCGCCGTCACGGTATTTTTACCCGCATGGAGCCTTACGGGACGCTCAAAATCTTTCACCTGTTCGGAATTTACGTACAGTCTGTCGGGCGCGACGCCGCAAATGTACAGATACGCGTCACGCTCCGCGTCCGAAAAAACGGAAGTGAGCATCAGTGCATCCGAATCGAAAAAGAAATTGTCGTCATAGACCTTGCCCTTTAAGCCGTGAAAACCCTGTTCGTGAACATATGTATCAAAATCGTCGCCCGTGTAGATATAGCCGTAACGGTCATGTATCGGCATCGCTTCAAGCTCGCTTTTTTCGAGCCTGCCGTCAAGAGCCCTTTTCAGCACGTCGGGCGTGACCTCTCCGCGGTAGCCGTAAATCCTGTGCCCCATGCAATACACGGCGTTTTTATATTTATATTCCGCAGGGGAATCAAGTTCCCCTCTTACTTCGGCACAGTCAAAAAAGCGTGCCTGTGCGCCTATCGTGCCGCCTGCGGGCAGATAAAAATCTCCGTCGGAATTGTCGAGGGTCGGCACAAGTTCAAAATTCCATTCGTCCAAAGAAACGGTGCCGACAACATGCCTTTCGGAAAATCCCGACGTATTGATATCGCCGTCCGTCAGTATTTCACGCTCCGTGAACAAAATAAGCGTATCGGCATTGCCGTCGAACGGCATTTTTATGAACACAAAACCGCTTTCGGATACCGTACCCGTAAGGCGGTATATTTTTTCGTTTTCAACATCCGCCGCATACGGTGTTCCGCTTGCCTCAAAGCGGCACACGCTGTCCTTTTCCGCATATCGGACAAAATACAGACTGTCTTTACCCGAAACGCGCCTGTGGACATAGACCTTTGTACCGTCACCTCGGTATTCGGGCAGAAAGCTGCGGTAAACGCTTGCGTCAAAATCGCGTACAAGCTCCGTTTCGTTCGCGGAAAGCTTGCAGTGCGGGTGCGAAATAAGGTCGAGAATGTCGCTCTTGAGCACATCGTCATTCAGTCCCGCACGGTCGGACGCATACGGAGTTATTCCGCAGAAGAAAATATGACCGCCGCAGTCAAGGAATTTTTTAAGCGGTTTTATCACGCTGTAGCGTATGCAGTCAACGCCGCAGAAAATAAGCGAACGGTATTTTTCGTCGGAGGTGCAAAGTCTGCCGTCCAAAAATTTTGCGCGTTCTATCGACTGGAAATCTATAAAATCAAAATCTATGCCGTGACAGAACAGTTTCTCGGCGACGGAAAAAGTCAGGCTGACGCATTCCTCCGCGTTTTCGCCGTAGTCACACGACGAAACGGGATAAAAAATCGCAGCATCGCAGCGGTGAGAGCCTGCGGTAAGCATCGACGAGAGACGCTTATACTTATCGAGCCAGTGCTTCGCATCGTCCCAATACGGCATTCTGAAATGAAAGTCGGGCGGCGCCCACTCAAAAAAACCGCCGAGCGTGGAATAGTACAGTCCGTGAAGATTCAGAAGATTTGCGCCGAAAATAAAATTGTCATCGGTCGCGGCGGTAATGCTTTCAAGCGTCGTTCCCCACCCTGACGAATGGTACCCCTCCAGCCACACGCGCGAGCGGCGGTAGAGATGGGCAACGGAGCTGTTGACTTTTACCTTTATGAGGTCCGCAGACCTGCCGGGAGTATCGTTCCCGGGCGCGGTAAACCAGCGTACGCAGCGGAAATAATCGGAAAATTCGTCGGGTATTTTTCCTCTGCCCGCCTGATCGCAGCCGTAAATCAGTCCGCGCGACGCATGGAAATCGTATATCGGCTTAAAATAATTGTCCTCGCAAAGCTGCGTGCGGACATCGGCAATATCGAGCCGGATTTTAGGTGTGATATCTCCGAGAACAAAGAAAAGATGCGGCAAAAAGCCCAACGGGTCGTAGCCGAATTTGTCGCGGACGGCTTTGCGCAGCAGCTCGCTCCAGATAAAGCGCACGTTGCAGCCGAACATCAGCTCGTCCTGAAAGAAGTAGTTGAGCGTTCCTTTTTTCAGCTGTGGAAAACGTCTTTCAAATTCCGCAAAATATATGTCGGTCAGCATCTTTCCGCAGCCGGGAGCCATGGGATTTATCGAATGCTCAACCGTTTTTTCGCGTATCTCGAAAGCGTCGGCGCAGCACGGCTTGTCGGACAAAAAACCTCTGCCGCGTTCGTAAAGAACAGCGGGGGAGTCATATCTCGCGTCATCGTACGAAACGAGTGCAAGGACGCTTTCATCGGGCGAATAAGACTGCGCGCCGAAAAAACGTATGCGTTCGCAGCTGATTTCCGCCGCATTCATTCCGTCCGCCGAAGCCACCCTGTCTGTAAAAAAGCCGTTGCCTATCCACGCGAGAGTGTAATCTCCCACGCCGATGCCCATATTCAGCTCCTCGCACACTTTTGCGGCATAACCGAAAAACTCCCACCACTCCTCCGAAAACTGAACAGGGTCGCCCGGAATGCTGCGACCGTAGCCGCCGAACGGCTCGTTGTTTTCGCCGCCGTCAAGCATATGGGCATAGTTCACCTGCACCCCCGCCGCGCCGTTGGCGGCAAGAGCCGTAAGCTGCTTTTTCAGCCGTTCCTTATTCAGCCTGTCGCCCGTCCACCAATAAAACGGTACTTCGCCGTTTTCATGCGGCGGGTCGCAAAATGCGTCGATGAAGCTTTTTTGTCTGTTGTCGGTGTTTTCCATACAAAATCAGTTTTTAAGCGAATGAATGGGCGCGGGAATCCGTCCGCCGCGCGAGATGAATTTTTCGGGAGATTTTTTGCTGAGAGCGATAACGGGAGCATATCCGAGCAAGCCGCCGAATTCGACGCTGTCGCCCTCTTTTTTGCCGTAGGCGGGAATAATTCTTACCGCCGTTGTTTTTGTGTTTGCGACACCGATTGAAATTTCGTCTGCGATTATACCCGAAATGACCGCTTCCGTCGTGTCGCCCGGAACGGCTATCATGTCAAGTCCGACGGAGCAGACAGCCGTCATCGCTTCGAGCTTTTCTATCGTAAGACTGCCGTCTGCCACGGCAGCTATCATGCCCTCGTCCTCCGAAACGGGAATAAACGCGCCCGACAGACCGCCGACGTGCGACGACGCCATAACGCCGCCTTTTTTTACCGCGTCGTTAAGCATGGCAAGGCACGCGGTAGTGCCGTGCGCACCGCACTGCTCGAGTCCCATTTCCTCAAGAATCCTCGCGACGGAATCGCCTATTGCGGGAGTCGGCGCAAGAGAGAGGTCGACTATACCGAACGGCACGCCGAGACGGTTTGCCGCTTCGCCCGCTACGAGCTGACCGACACGCGTTATCTTGAATGCGGTCTTTTTTATCACATCCGCAAGCGCGGAAAGGTCGCAGTCCCCCGCACGCTTGATGGCGGACGCAACGACACCGGGCCCCGAAACACCGACGTTTATCACACATTCCGGTTCGCCTATGCCGTGGAACGCACCTGCCATGAACGGGTTATCCTGCGGGACATTTGCAAAAACAACGAGCTTTGCGCAGCCTATCGAGCCGTTGTCGCGCGAAAGATATGCCGTTTTCTTGACGGTTTCGCCCATAAGGCGCACGGCGTCCATGTTTATGCCCGCCTTCGTGGACGCGACGTTGACGCTCGAGCACACCTTGCCCGTCGAGCACAGAGCTTCGGGGATTGCGGCTATAAGCTCCTCGGCACCGTGAGTAAAGCCCTTGTCGACAAGAGCCGAAAATCCGCCGATAAAATTGATTCCGAGTGTGTCCGCCGCACGGTCAAGCGTTCGGGCAAGCTTTATGTAAGTTTCGCGCCCGTGACGTCCGCCTATCAGCGAAATCGGTGTTACCGAAACACGCTTGTTTACTATCGGAATGCCGTACTGCTTTTCGATTTCGCAGCCTGTCGAAACAAGATGCTCGGCTTTTTTCGTTATTTTGTCGTAAATATTATCGCAAAGACACTTCGGGTCATCACTCACGCAGTCGAACAGGGAAATACCCATAGTTATCGTGCGTATGTCGAGATTTTCCTGACGTATCATATTTATCGTTTCAAGAATATCTGCCGTATTTATCATATAGACACTGTCTCCCGTTTTTATATATGATGCATTGTATTGAAAATATCTTCGTGCATGGTGTGGATATCCAGTCCGCGCTGCGCCCCGTATTCGCCCAAAGCATCCGCAAAATCCGCAAACGGTACATTGAGTCCGTCGACCTCCGCAAGCATTATCATTGCAAAGTATTCGCTCAGAACGCTCTGCGTTATATCGAGTATGTTTGCTCCTTTTTCCGCGCACAGCGTGCTGACACCCGCTATGATGCCCACATTATCTTTTCCGGTTACGGTAATTACTGCTTTCATTTTGTTCCTCCGTAAATTTATATACATGTGTATTCTACTATAAATCAAACGGCAATGCAATGTTATTCTGAAAAATCGCCGCAAAGCATCGAAAAAAGCAAAGATATGCGCCCCGCCGTCGGTACGTATCCGCAAAAAAACATGGACAGAGAGCAAAATCCGTTATATAATTATCGCAGCACTGCACCCGCTCGATGTCCCTGAGACTTTGGGCGGAACAAAACGGCGGGAGGTAAAAATATGCGCTGCTTTTCATATGCCGGCGGAGAATACGCGCTCGGAAAAAAAACTTACATTATGGGCATTCTTAACGTCACACCCGATTCCTTTTCGGACGGCGGTCTTTGGCTCAGTCCCGAAAAAGCGGTCGCGCATGCCGTCGAAATGGAAAAGGACGGCGCGGACTTTATCGACATCGGCGCGTTTTCCACGCGTCCCGGCGCGGCGGACGTTCCCGCCGAGGAAGAATGGCGCAGGCTGTCTGCGGTTCTGCCTGCCGTCCTGAAAAGCGTCGGTATTCCCGTATCGGTCGACACCTTTGTACCGAAGGTCGCGCAAAAATGCCTTGAAACGGGTGTATCGATCATAAACGACGTCAGCGGTGTTTTTAACGAAGACATGGCGCGTTTGATAAAAGAATACGGCGCAGGCTGGATAATGATGCACGGCGGCACGGCGACGGGAAAAGCGGAAAGCGAAGTTTTTTACGCAAACGGAACCGTTGCGGCGGTTCAGCTCTTTTTTGACAGAATGACCGCCCTTTCGGAAATTTTCGGCATCAATCCCGAAAAAATATGCCTTGACCCCGGCTTCGGTTTTTCAAAAAATGTTGAACAGAACACGGAGCTGCTGAAAAATCTTTCGTCGCTTGACACACACGGACGCGCGCTTTTGTCTGCGCTCTCGCGCAAGCGCTTCGTCGGCGCACTCGGCGGGGAGCCGAATGCGGAAAGCCGTGACGAAGCAACGCTTGCGTGTGACATAATGAGCGTTCTCGGCGGAGCGGATATCGTAAGAGTGCACAATACCGCACTTCACGCAAAGGCACTTCGCGCAGCCGACGCTCTCATACGGTAGACGGGCGCAAAAAGCGGAACATACGGCTGCGGCATCCGTCACTTTCTCCGTTCTCCGTCACTTTCTCCGTTTTCACCGTCGGACAGTTCATCAAATCCGCACTCAAAAAAAACGAAAATCGCCCGTAAATGCCAAAGTAACAAAAAAGCGAAGCACTCGGCTCCGCTCTTTTTTTATCGTGAATTTATCAGAACATCCTGATGTAGGCATCTCTTTCCGCGCCGACTGAAACATACTGCACGGGGCAGCCTGCCTCTTTTTCGATGTATCTTACATATTTCTGTGCCGTTTCGGGCAGTTCCTCAAATTTTCTGCAGCCGGAAATATCGCAGTTCCAGCCGTCGAAATATTCGTAAACGGGTTTTGCTTCGTCAAGCTCGACACCGAGCGGGAATGTCTCGTACGCGTTGCCGTCTTTGTCGGTATATCCCGTGCATACGGGTATCTTTTTAAGGTAGCTCAGAACGTCGAGCTTTGTAACGGCAAGGCTCGTCGCGCCCTGCATAAGCACGCCGTAACGCGAAGCAAGGACATCAAAGCCGCCGACGCGTCTCGGTCTGCCCGTGGCTGCGCCGTATTCGCCGCCCGCCTCTCTCAGCTCATCGCCCTCGCTGCCGAACAGCTCGCATGTAAACGGTCCCGCGCCGACGCACGAAGAATAAGCCTTGATGATTCCGATAACGTTATCGAGCTTCTGTCCGGGAATGCCCGCGCCGATGGGCGCATATCCCGCAATGGTCGAGGAAGAAGACGTAAACGGGAAAATGCCGAAGTCGATATCGCGCAGTGCGCCGAGCTGTGCCTCGAACATTATCGACTTGCCCGCTTTCGCGGCTTCGGTAAGATAAACCGTAGTGTCGCAAAGATAATCCTTGAACGGCATTGCGTATTTCATCAGCCATTCATACATTTCTTCAGCCTTAACGGGTTCGTGCCTGTATCCGCCCGCAATGGTGAGATTTTTCCATTCGACGATGTCCTTCAGCTTGTCAAGAAGCTTTTCGGGATGTCTCAGGTCGCACATTCTGATAGACTTTTTATAGTATTTATCCGCATAAACGGGCGCAATGCCGCGGCGGGTGGAGCCGAATTTTTTATCCGCAAGTCTGTCTTCTTCAAGAATGTCAAGCATCTTGTGATAAGGCATGCATACGGTGGCTTTGTCGCTGATTTTAAGATGTGCGGGAGTAATTTCGATACCGCCCTCCCTTATCTTGTTCACCTCATTGTAAAGATGCTCGACATCCACAACCATGCCCGGTCCCATGACGTTGACGGTTTCGTCTCTGAGAATGCCGGAGGGCAGGAGATTAAGAATAAACTTACCTCTTTCGTTGACAACGGTATGCCCCGCATTGTTTCCGCCCTGATAGCGCATTACGATATCGTAATCGCTTGAAAGCAGATCGACCATGCGTCCCTTGCCCTCGTCGCCCCAGTTAATGCCTACGATTGCTGTTAACATTGCTGTATACCTCTCTTTTTACTTTTCTTTCAAAAAGCCGAAAATTAACAAATTAAGCTGCCGCGTGCAAAAAAGCCGAAAATCAACAATCCTAATTGCGCGTGTGAAAAAGCCGAATCTCAAAAATCCGAATCGCCGCGTGCGTCAGACCGTTATTTTCACGTCTACACCGATAAGCTCGCGGTTTTTATCGAGCACGGGTTTTACTTCGTTTTCGATAAAGCTTTCGGTCTGCTCGGGGGCAAGACCTATAAAACTGCGGACATTGAGTATTCTGTCAAGGTCCTCTTTCGTGAGCATAAAGCGGGGGTCGGCAAGCAGCCTTTCGAGAAGGTCGTTGTCCTTGCCCTCAAGCTTCATGCGTTTTGCAACGGCAACGGAATGCTCGCGTATAGCTTCGTGCATGTCCTGTCTGTCCGCGCCGCGCTTTGCGCAGTCCATGAGTATGTTTTCGGTCGCGATAAACGGCAGCTCCGCGTCAAGATGACGCCTTGCCATAACGGGATAGACCGTGCCGCGCGTAATAACGTTTATAAGCAGCGACAGCACCGAATCTGCGGCAAGAAACGCCTCGGGCAGACTTATGCGCCTGTTTGCCGAGTCGTCGAGCGTACGCTCGAACCACTGCGTCGCCGCTGTCACGGCGGGATTCACCGTATCGGTAATAATGTATCTCGCGAGTGAAGCCATGCGTTCGCACCGCATGGGGTTGCGCTTGTAAGCCATTGCGGAAGAACCTATCTGCCCCGCTTCAAAAGGCTCGTCGAACTCTTTAAGGTGTGATAAAAGACGTATGTCAGTTGAAAATTTCGTCACGCTTTGCGCGATTCCCGACAGAACCGACAGTATATTGTAATCTATCTTTCGCGTGTATGTCTGTCCCGACACGGGCATGCAGCGGTCGAATCCCATTTTTTTCGCTATGCGCTGCTCAAGCTCGACGACCTTTTTTTTGTCGCCCTCAAAAAGCTCCAAAAAGCTTGCGCCCGTACCCGTTGTTCCCTTGCAGCCGAAAAATTTCAGCGAGGAAAGCTGAAAGTCGAGATTTTCGAGATCTATCAGAAGATCCTGACACCAGAGCGTCGCACGTTTTCCTATTGTGGTAGGCTGCGCCGCCTGAAAATGCGTGTAGGCAAGTGTCGGCTCGTCCTTCCATTTTTCGGCAAAATCCGCTACTGCGGCGACGGCATTGACAAGCAGCTTTTTGATTCGGAGCATAGCCTCACGCAAAACGATTATATCGGTATTGTCGCCGACGTAGCACGAGGTTGCGCCGAGATGAATTATGGGTTTAGCCTTCGGGCATGCATCGCCGAAGGTATGCACGTGAGCCATGACATCATGACGCAGTTCGGACTCATACTTCCGCGCCCTGTCATAGTCGATGTCGGTAATGTGCGCCTTCATTTCGTCTATCTGCTCCTGCGAGATATTCGGAATGCCCGATTCCATTTCGCTCTCCGCAAGCGCGACCCAAAGCCTGCGCCAGGTGGAAAACTTATTGTCGTCGCTGAAAATGAATTTCATTCTGTCGCTTGCATATCTTACGCAGAGCGGATTAACGTAACTGTTTCTCATAGATTCGCATCTCCTGTCGGTCAAACAACTACATATTGTACCAAAGCGGCACGGCAATGTCAACATAATAACGGCAATTCTCTTATTTATTCATGTCGGCAGTGCCTTAATTCTTTTGATTACGATTGACATTGGCGCGCCGTATCGGTATAATGAAAATACACACGGCGTACGGAGAAAGAAAAATGGCACTCAGCTTCAAAAACGGAAAATTTACGGTGCTGCAGGTCAGCGACGCGCAGGATCTGCAGTTCGTCAGAAAAGCAATGGTAAAAATGCTCGACGCGGCTTACGACCGCGTAAAACCCGACCTGGTGGTTTTTACCGGTGACAATATTTTGGGGAATCATCTGCGCGATGCGCGTTTCGGTTCGCGCAAGGTCATTTTGTCTCCGGACGGCGAATACTGCGCAATGAAAAAAGCGATAAATAACATTGCCGAACCCGTTGACAGGCGCAATATTCCCTTTACGATGATCTACGGAAATCACGACGACATGAATTTCATTTCGAAAGAAAAGCAGGCGGATATCTGGCGCGGCTACGGTAATTTCATCGGACTCGACGACACGAAAAGCGGCGGCGACATTGCAACGTTCAACCTGCCGATAATGTCCTCGGACGGCAAAAAAATCGCTTTCAATCTTTGGTTCACGGACAGCGCATGGCTCGACAAAGCCGAAGAAAAATGTCACACGGGAGTAAAAAAACAGGCGATTGACAGCTATATAAAAACAAGCAATGCCCTGAAAAAGCAAAACGGCGGCAAGTCCGTGCCGTCGATACTTTTCCAGCATATCCCGTTCACCGAAATGACGCGTCTTAACTGCCCGTGTCAAAAAGACGATTTCGGAGCGGTTCCGATTTTCAGAAAAGGCGAACCCGAACGGTACATAAGGCTTGACCCTGCGGCGGCGGACGGATTTCTCGGCGAACCGATAGACGGATGCGAGGAGAATTACGGCGAATTTGACGCAATCAAAAAACAGGGCGATGTCATTGCCGCCGTCTTCGGTCACGACCATCGCAACAACTTCGTTGCGGAGCTTGACGGAATAAAGATATTTCAGTCCTCGGCGGCATCGTTCAGATGTTACGGAAACCGTCTGCGCGGCGTAAGGGTAATCGAAATAAACGAAGCGGAGCCGTCCGACGTAAAGACGCAGTTTCTTACCTACGACGCGCTGTGCGGAAGGGGACTTAAGAGCAGGCTGCGCTATATTTGGGACGCGGACGGCGAAGAAAAAAAGAAAGCCGCTCTCATAGCGGCACTCGGCGCGGCGGCTGCGGCAGCGGTCGCACTGCCGATTACGGTAAAACGGAGAATAAAGAAATGAAAGACAGTGAACTTGTCGAAAAATGCGTCAAATCAGAACTTATATACAGCGGTGTGATTTTCGATTTGCGTCATGACGGAATAGAACTGCCCGACGGCGGCGCGGGGGTGCGCGACTATGTTGTACATAAAGGAGCGTCCTGCATCGTGCCGATAACCGAGGACGGCTGCGTACTGACGGTGCGGCAGTACCGTTACCCGATGAAGGATATTCTTACGGAAATCCCCGCAGGCAAGCGCGATTCCGCCGATGAAAACCCGCTCGAAGCCGCAAAACGCGAATTAAAAGAGGAAACGGGCGCGGATG
>CAVFAD010000027.1:0-22189 GCA_963620305.1 Bacteroidaceae bacterium
ACTGTGCTTACTGTACAACGTATCCGCCGATTATGTGCTTGGATTCACCGACGAAAAGAAAAAACTACCGAAAAAATAAAAAGCAGGCGAAAAAATGACAGTTGAAGTTTTATTCAGAGAACTCTGCAATCTCAACGCGGACGGACAAAACAGCGTCTATCTTCGGGAATGCATGCCCGATGCCGATTTTATCGAGACGCCGATAGGCGGCGAGCCTTATTTCAGGGACGGCAAGCCGGATATAATAATGATGGGACATATGAGCGAGACGACGCAGCGTGCGGTCATAAAAAAGCTGATGCCGCTCAAAAGCAGAATAGAGGAGCTTATTGACGCGGGCACGGTGTTTTTGATGACAGGGAACGCGTGTGAGGTATTTTGCCGACATATTTCGTACGTCACCGAAAAAATCGAGACGGACGCGCTCGGCGTTTTTCCGCTTGATGCCAAGTGCGATTTGTTTGACAGGTACAACGGGAAACAGCTCTCCGTTTTTGACGGCACAATAAAACTTGTCGGTTTTAAGTCGCAGTTTTCTTTTTTGTTCGGGGACAATTCGCAGTTCGCTTTTGCAAAATGCGAGAGGGGAGTAGGCATAAACCGCGACAGTGTGTACGAGGGTATGCGAAAAAACAATTTTCTCGGGACGCACCTGTCCGGTCCCATTCTTCCGCTCAATCCGCTCTTTACCGAATATATCATGCATCTTGCGGGGTACGACGGCAAAGCGGCGTTCGCGGATGCTGCAACGGATGCGTATCGGCAGCATTTGAAGGAGTTTGAAGACCCGAACGTTAAGTTCTGACGGTTGATTTTTTTACCGCGGCGTGATACAGTTTAGGAAAGCGAAACGGAGGATTGACCGATGAAATTTTCGGAAATGAAATATGAACGCCCCGATATCGAGGCGGTTAAGTCAGGTTTTGAGGCACTCACGGAGCGTCTTAAAAATGCGGAAAGCTACGAAGAAGCGAAAAATGTTTTTCTTGAAAACGAGAAGTTCACGAAGCATGTTGCGACGATGCAGACACTGTCGAGCATTCGGCATTCCGTTGATACACGCGATGAATTTTATGACGGCGAGGAAAAATTCTGGAATGACGCGATGCCGGAATTGCAGGAGTATACGCAGGCGTGGACGGATGCGATGCTTGCAAGCCGTTTCAGAGCGGACTTCGAACAAGAATACGGCAGTGTGATGTTTCTCAATGCCGAAATAGAACTGAAGACGTTTTCGCCCGAGATTATTCCCGAATTACAGCGTGAGAACGACCTTGTTCAGGAGTACGAAAAGCTGCTTGCGTCCGCGCAGATAGATTTTAACGGCAAGGTGTACACCCTGTCGCAGCTTGCACCGTTCAAGACCGATGCCGATGACGGACTGCGCCGTGCCGCATGGACGGCGGAGGGCGAGTGGTACGTAAAAAACGGAGATGCGCTTGACCGGCTTTACGACGAGCTGACGCATTTGCGCGATGAGATGGGAAAGAAGCTCGGTTACGGCGGCTACACTCCGCTCGGATACTACAGAATGTGCCGCAATTCGTATACAAAGGAAGATGTTGAAAAATTCAGCGAATCCGTAGTGAAATATCTCGTCCCCGTTGCGGATAAGATATACTCACGCCGCGCGGAGTCGCTCGGTGTGGGTTATCCGATGAGTTATGCCGATGCGTCGCTTGTGTTCCGTTCGGGCAACCCGCGTCCCGTCGGCACTTCCGAAGATATTTTGAATGCGGGTAAAAAGTTCTATGATGAGCTGTCGGAGGAAACCGGAAAGTTTTTCCGAATGATGCTTGATAACGGGCTGCTTGACGTGCTGTCTACCGAGGGGAAACGCGCGGGCGGTTACTGTACAACGGTATACGACTATGAAGTGCCGTTTATCTTTGCGAATTTCAACGGCACCGCCGACGATGTCGAAACCGTTACGCACGAAGCGGGGCACGCTTTCGCCGATTGGTATAACCGCAAACGTGTTCCGATGAGCACCGTGTGGCCTACTCTCGAAGCGTGCGAGGTGCACTCGATGAGCATGGAGTTTTTCGCATGGAATTGGGGCGAGAGCTTTTTCGGCAAAGACACCGCGAAATTCAGGTATTCGCATCTGTCGGGTGCGCTGACATTTATTCCTTACGGCACGCTCGTCGACCGTTTCCAGCATGCTGTGTACGAAAAACCCGACATGACCCCCGCCGAACGCCACGCTGAGTGGAAACGGCTGCAAGGTGTTTATATGCCGTGGCTGAAGCTCGACGGTGAAGTTCCGTTTTATTCGGACGGCAAGGCTTGGCAGCGTCAGCACCATATCTACTCTTCTCCGTTTTACTACATCGACTATTGTCTTGCCCAGACGGTCGCGCTGCAGTTTTGGGCGATGATACAAAAGGACATCGGCGATGCGTGGAAACACTATATGGCGTACACGGAACAGGGCGGCAGCCGCGTGTTTACCGAGCTGCTCAAAAATGCGGGACTGAAAAGTCCGTTTGACGGTGATTGCCTTAAGAACGTCTGCGCCGCAGCCGAAAAGTGGCTTGACGAAAACGAAGTAAAGTGAAAATGTGAAACAAAATTGCGCGTTTTTTGCAAAGTGCGATATTGTAAAAAACGCGTAGGTATATAAAAAACAGGCATGCGACGGTTTTTTGAGCCGAGCACATGCCTGTTTTTTTGTATTACTTGCCGAAATTATAGTATTCCTTTAATTTTGCGACATCGCTTTGAGACAGCGTTCCGTCGAAAATGAGCAAATCGTCGATGTTGAAAGTATTCGGTACAATTTCGTTGTTCCGACGGTCGGAAACGTCATTGCCCACGGCGAAAACCGGTGCGTCGAAATTTCCGCAGACAGAGTCGGGAAAATTAAACGAACGTATGTAATCGAAATTCATGTATACTTTAATAACGCGGTTTTCGGTGTCGATGACATGTATGATGTTGAGCCAGCCGCCGCCGAAATCATCGGGATACGGCGTGATGAGATTGAAACAGCTGCCGTCGGAGGCGAACATGAATTCCGTGTCGTAGTTTTTTACGGTAAACGCAAAGCCGTTTTTCCGGTCGTCGGAAACATTCATATTGCCGCAGACGTAACAGTCTTCCGTCAGCGTTTTTCCGTCGAGCTTTATCCATGCGCCGACCGAGAAGCCATTGTCACCGACATGAAGACCGCTTGTCAAAGCGGAACCTGTCCGACCGAATTCACCGCGCGAACCCATGACGCCGTCGGAGTAGTATTTTACCGTGCGTTTCATTTCAAAAGTGCAGCTGCCCGTTTCGTCTTTAAGGCTGTTGTCGAAGAACATTGCAAGTTTTAAGCGGTCGCCGAAAAAGTGTTTCAGTCCCTGCTCTCCGTCAAATGCGGGAGTGACATTGTTCTCAACTTTGTACTCCTTGACGGACGGGCGCGTATAACCGCTTTGCCCCTCGAAAATGTTGCCGGGCACGCGTGATGAAAATCCGTTTTCGTCATATTGCGGTATTTCGATGCCGAGTGCATAAAGCGCAGTCGCGCAAACATCGCGTGTGCGAGCGTCGCCCGCTTCGCCTTTTTTGACGGAGCGGCCCGATACCGTGAACGTGACGTATTTTTCGGTGTCGGAGTACCCGCCGTGACCGTTGCGCAAGCCGCCGTGGTCGGCGACGGCGATAAAAAGCGTTTCATCGAAAATACCCGCCTGCTTGTATGCGTCCGTGATTTTTCCGATGTATCCGTCTGTAATTTCAATCTGTTTTAGGTGCTCTTTCGAGCCGTAGGTGTATCTGTGACCCGCGCCGTCGACATTGTCGAACTGAACAAAAAGCAGCGTAGGCTTTTTTGCGATACGTGCGGTTATTTCGGGTGTGAGCATTTCGTCCGTGTCGGCAGAAGCGAGGTCGACGTTTATGTCGTGTTCGATTATACCGAAATTTATCGGATTCCAGTTTACAACGCTTGCAAGGTACGCGTCGGGGAACTCTTTGCGCACTCTCGAGAACAGCGACTTTATGTTTTTGTCGGTGTGCTCGAATTTTTCGATATAGCTGTTTGTTTTCGCGTGTACGCGCGGACTTGTTCCGTAGAGCATTGCCGCCCAGTTTTCCGCGCTTATCGTAGGATTTTCGGACAGTGCGAAGTGATTGCAGCTGCCGTTTTTCGCAAGAGCGTCAAGGTTCGGCGTGTCTGCCTTCGTGTCAAAATTGCCCATGCCGTCTATGCCCAGAATTGCGACGTATTTGTAAATATACCGTGACAAGGTGTCATCTCCCTGAAAAAATGATTGTTAACCCATGCCGCCGTCAGCTTAAAAGCATTCGGTCATTGTCAAGCTCTTCTCCCGCCGCTTTTCTGAACTGCACCAAAAGGTCTTTTACCGTGAGCTTTTTGCGCTCCTCGCCCTCCGTGTCAAAAATAACTTTGCCGTTGTTCATCATGACGGTGCGGTTGCCGAGGTCAAGCGCAGACTGCATGTTATGCGTTATCATAAGACATGTGAGGTTGTTTTCCTCAACCGTCCTTTTTGTTATATCGAGGACTTTTTCCGCCGTCGCGGGGTCGAGAGCCGCAGTGTGCTCGTCAAGCAGCAGCAGCTGCGGTGTGTTCATTGTCGCCATCATGAGCGTGAGTGCCTGACGCTGACCGCCCGAGAGCTGTCCGACGTGCTGCTTCATTCTGTTTTCGAGTCCCATTCCGAGCAGGGAGAGCTTTTCGCGAAACTCCTCCTTGTCCGCTTTCGAAACACGGCTAAGCCATCCGCCTCTGCCCGCCGCAAGCGCGAGGTTTTCCTCAATGCTCATGTCGGGCGCACTGCCTCTCATCGGGTCTTGAAACAGTCTGCCTATGACGCGTGCGCGTTTGTATTCGGGGAGCATCGTAATGTCTCTGCCGTTCAGTATTATCTTTCCGCTGTCGGTGAGAAACGAGCCGCAGATTGCGTTAAAAAGGGTCGATTTGCCCGCGCCGTTTGCGCCGATTATCGAAATGAAATCGCCGTCTTTTACCGTCAGGGTTACGTTTTCGAGAGCTTTTTTCTCGTCCTCCGTACCGGGATTAAACGTTTTTGATACGTTTTTAAGTTCAAGCATTCCGCGCGTCCCCCTTTCCGCGTGATGCGGTAATATATCTTTTTATTGTGGGTGCCTGCTGTTTGAGATACGGCGCGGATATTGCAACTATAACTATAACGGACGACACAAGCTTGAGCATGGACGCGGGAATGTTAAAGCGCAGCGCGACGGTGTAAACGAGCCTGAAAACTATCGCGCCGAGCACCGCGCCGACGGCTTTTACCGTTACACTCTTGTTCTTGAGGAACACCGTGCCGATAAGGAGCGACGCGAGTGCCACTGTCACCATGCCGGAGCCGATGTCTATGTTCACGGATTTTTGCGACTGTGCGAGAAGACAGCCCGAAAGTGCGGTGAATGCATTCGCGATGCAAAGTCCCACTGTCGTCGTAAAAACGGGATTGACGGAGGATGAACGCACCATATCGGGGTTGTTGCCCGTCGCTCTTATCGCAAGTCCGAGCTTTGTTTTGAGAAAGAGCGAGAGAAAGACAACGACGAGCACGACCGCAATCAGAGCCACGATAAGCGTCGTCTGTTTTTCAAGCGGCGTTCCCTTGAACATGTCGCGCATTTTGACGAATACCGTCGGCGTTTTGTTCATGTTGAGAATTGCGGAGTTGCCCATTATCGCAATGTTTATCGAATACAGTCCCGTGTTGACGATAATTCCCGCGAGAAGACTGTTTATGCCCATTCTCGTCTGCAAAAACGCTGTGACAAAACCCGAAAGAATTCCCGCAAGCATTGCTGCCGGGATGCTCAAAAGGGGATGTCCGCTTATGGCAACGACCGCGCCGACGGCGGCTCCGAGAGTGAAGCAGCCGTCGGTGGAAAGGTCGCATACGTTCAGCATCGTGTAGCTTAAAAACAGCGCGAGTACGGTCAGCGAGCTTATGAGTCCGAGCTCAAAAGCCGTCTGCGCCAACATTCCGATTACGTTCATATGTTACCGCCTTAATGTGAGTGTTGATTATTCAAATTCTTCCGCTGTCTGAATAGGCTGAACCTTTGTGCAGAACGGAGCGAAGGTCTTTGCTACGGTTTCGTAGTCAAGTCCGAGCTCTTTGCAGATGTCGGTGTTTACCGTCGCCGTGCCGTTGTCGAAAGTAAGAACGGGAACCTCGGCGGGATTCTTTCCGTTTACAAGAATGTCGGATATCATGTTCGCCGTTTCGACACCGAGGTTTGCGTAGTCTACGCCGTAACCCATGAACGCGCCGTTGAGTGCGAAGGAGTCCGCGCCCGTGTAGTGGGGAATCTTTGCCTGTGCAAATGTTTCGTATATCGAAAGTTCGGATTTCATTATCGTGTTGTCGGTGGGAGTGAACACGGCATCGACCTTGTCGAGTACGGCTTTCTGCGCCGCAAGTCTTACTTCGTCGACCGTCGTGCCCGTATATTCTTTGTATGCGACGCCTTTTTTATCGAGGTATGCCTTAGCCGCCGCAATGGGAGTCGCCGAAGAATCCTGACCTATGTCGTAGAGAAGTCCGACGGTCTTTATGTCGGGGTCCTGCGCGAACATTATATCGAATATCGCATCGGTGTTGAGAAAGTCCGAGGTGCCCGTGATGTTTGCGCCGGGTTTTTCGAGCGAGGCTACAAGTTCGGCAGACAGCGGGTCTGATACCGCAGAGAAAACTACGGGAGTGCCGCTTTCGGCTGTTGCCGACTGCATTGCCATTGCGACAGGTGTTGCAATGCCTACCATAAGGTCGACTTTTTCCGCTTCAAAGTTCGTTATTATCTGCGAGAGAACGTTTTCGTCCGCGTTGCAGTTGTCGTATTCTACGTTGAAAGTAACGTTGTTTTCGGCTCCGAGCTTTTCGAGCTGAGATTTGATGTTGTTTGCTATCTGGTTAAGCGACGCGTCGTCGACATAGTTGCAGATGCCTATTTTGTACGTTTTTGCGGTACCGTCCGCCGTGCCCGCGTCGGAAGAAGCGGTTGTTTCCGTTTGAGTGGTGCCGCAGGCGGCGAATGCGGCTGCCATAAGAGCGGCTGTGATGAGAGCGATTGCTTTTTTAAGATTTTTCATGACTGACATTCCTTTCCCATATCGAGATTCAAATTTTTATTCGGAATTTTTGCGTTTCGGATTTTTTGCGGGATTTTTATGCGCCGCCATCGTTTTGCCGAAAAAAACATAACGTTTCCTTTCCGTCGGGTGTCGGAAAATACAAAAAATCCCGTCCCGGCTGTAAAATTGCCGGGACAGGAGTAAATTCCTGCGGTGCCACCCTGCTTGACGCTCGCGCGTCCGCTCTGCGCATACTGACATATGCCGATTTTTGTTTTCGGAGAACCGTACTCCGTCTCACATACTCAAAAGCCTGCGCTTTCTTTCCGTTCGCCCTCGGAAGTCCATTCGACGTTAGTTTTTCTGCCGCGTTTCCACCGTCGGCGGCTCTCTGTGTGAAAAGGAGTAACGTCTACTCACTCTTCCTCATCGGTTGTGATTTGCTCTTATCATAAACCCGTAAAAAACATTTGTCAAGAGATTTTTCGAAATTTTTTAAAGTTCGTATTAGGTTCGCACGGCTGTTTGCTTTCGGTGCGGCGAAAAGTGCCGAAAAACGGTGCCGTCCGACACAGCATTTCACTTTTTTGACCTGTCCGTTTGTTTTTACGGTGAGTTATACGGCAAACGTTCATTTGCGGCTCACTTTTTAAGCAGCGTTACGGTAAACGTCGTGCCGTGTGCACGGTCGGAGCCGTGCTGCATTTCAGCCGCTTCCCGTTCGGTGACGCTGTCGACGGTTATCTTTCCGCCGTGGATATCCACAACGCGCTTGACGAGTGCAAGTCCCAGACCGTTGCCCTGCAGCGAACGGCTTTTCTCTGCCTGATAGAATTTTTCGAAAATATGCGGTATCGCCTCCTGCGGAATGCCGCAGCCGGAGTCGGATACCGATACGGTGACCGATTTCGGAGATGTGCCGACGCTTACCGCAACCGTGCCGCCGTCGGGCGTGAATTTAAACGCATTCGAAAGCAGATTCGTCCAAACGAGCGACAGAAGCTCGCTGTCGCCGCGCAGGAAAATGTCATCGGGAATATCCGTCTGCAGATCAATGCTTTTGCTTTCCCACTCTTTTTCAAAAAGCAGTATGCTTTCGCACAGGTTTTCCGTGAGATTTACGGAGGAAAATTCGGGAAATATCTGCTGATTTTCGAGCTTGTTGAGCTTCAGAATATTGTTTATAAGCTCGGTCAGACGTTTTGTCGCCGCCGTTATGCTTTTTATATATTGTGCGCGTTCTTCAGCCGTAATATCGGGATTTTGCAGCAGAATGCAGTAATTTTGCACTACGGAAAGGGGAGTTTTTAATTCATGCGACACGTTGGCGACAAAATCCGTGCGCAGCGTTTCAATCGTCCCCAGTTCGGTAACCATTTTGTTGAGGTCGTCTATTATTACGTCGTATTCGTTCGTGCGCCCGCCCTTGTTTATCGGCTTTATACGCACCGAAAAATCGCCCTTGCCTATTTGCTCCGTGGCATCGAGGATTCGCCGCGTCGGATTTTCGATCGTTATCCCTCGGTAAATAAGCACTATCAGCGTGTAGCCGAGCGATATCATGAAAATGTCGCAGAGTATTTCCGGTTTGTTTATGTTCTTCGGCTGCAGCTCGTCCGACAGTCCGTGCATGACAAGATAAATGCACAGGGTTATACCGATAAAAACACCCAAAAAGACAACGATATAGCTTTTTATTCCGAAAATGCCGCGCTTGACGCGTTTGTTTTTCCGTATATTCTTCATGCCCGTATTATGCTTCGCCGCTTATTACCGCTTTGTAGCCGAGTCCGCGCACGGTAATGATGTCAAAGTCGGGACAAAAATCGACCTTTTCGCGTATTTTTGCCATGTATACGTCTACGGTTCGCGGGCCCGACGAGCTTTCCGCTCCCCAAAATTCTTCCATAAGCTGATATCGCGTAAACGTCTTGCCGGGGTAGGAGAGCAGCTTGTACAGGATGTTGAACTCCCGTACGGTAAGCGGCACCGATGCGTTGCCGCACGACGCGGTGTATGCGTCGGCATCCATTGCAAACGACCCCACGGTCAGATTTTTCGAGCTGACTATTTTTGCACGCCGAAGCAGTGCGCCGATGCGCAGCAGCAGCTCGTCGAGGTCGACGGGCTTTGTCATATAGTCGTCCACTCCCGCGTTAAAGCCGCGCTTTTTCGTTATAAAATCGTCGCGTGCGGTTACGAACATCATGGGAATGTCCTTGTTTTCCTCGCGAACCGATGCGGCAAATTCTATGCCGTCGATGCCGGGGAGCATTATGTCGGCGATTATGAGGTCGTATTTTGCCGAAAACAGAGCGTCGTATGCGTCGCGTGCGTTTTCGCAGTCCGTAGGCTCGTAGCCGTGCTGACGCAGGAATGCGCACATCGAACGGTTAAGGTCGCGGTCGTCTTCGAGAATGAGCACCTTGAACATATCGTTTTCTCCGTCCTTCCGTTTATTTGAAATACATATATACCTGACACTTTATCATGCCGTTGTAGAGCTTTCTGCGCTTGTCGGCTTTTCTGCCGAACATTTTTTCAAATTCTTCGTCTGCGGTGATTATTTCGTAGCTTCTGCCCCTTTGCGGGGTAAAGCGTTTGCCGAGAACCTTGTATATTTCGTGTGCGCTCTGCGCGTCGAGAAGACGTTCGCCGTACGGCGGATTGCATATTACCGTCGCTTTTTCCGTTATCGGTTCAAAATCGCGCACGTCCGCTTTTGTGAATGTGACATATTCTTCTACCCCTGCGCGTTTTGCGTTTTCGCGGGCGATTTCGAGCGCATTTTCGTCGATGTCGGAGCCGTACGCGTGAAATTCTATGTCGTGACGTTCTTCCTCACGTGCGGCGGCGCGTTCCTTGCGCCACACCTCCGGCGGGCATTGACTCCATGCTTCGGCGGTGAAGCGCCGTTGGATGCCCGGGGCGATATTCAGTGCCATGAGTGCGCCCTCGATTATTATCGTGCCCGAACCGCACATAGGGTCGTACAGCGTGTGATAGTGCCGCAGATGAGCAAGTGAACAAAGGGCGGCTGCAAGCGTTTCCTTGAGCGGCGCGGCATTTGCCGCGGGACGGTATCCGCGCTTGTGAAGCCCTTTTCCCGATGTGTCAATGAACAGCGACACGTTGTTTTTCATTATCGAAAACTGAATCTGATAAAGACTTCCCGTTTCGTCGAACCACGGTATACGGTACTTTGTTTTCAGCCGTTCCACCACGGCTTTTTTTATTATGGATTGGCAGTCGCTTACGCTGAAAAGGTCGGAACTCAGCGAATATCCCTTTACGGGGAAAGCGTCCGCTTTGCCTATCCAGTTCTCCCAAGGCAGTGCCTTTGTGCCCTGAAAAAGCTCCTCGAACGAGTGAGCCTCAAAGGAGCCGAGCATCACGAGAATGCGTTCGGCAAAGCGTGAGCGAATATTCGCCCGCGCAAGCGTGTATTCGTCGCCCGAAAAAAGCACGCGCCCGTTTTCCGCGCGTACGTTTTCGGCATTCATCTGTTTTAATTCGTCGGCAATAAGTCCCTCAAGTCCGAGCAGACAGGGGACGCAAAATTCCATTTGCATATGTTTCTCCCGAAAATTTTGTTTGATTCAATACATATTTTATCATACGGGGTGCATAAAATAAACACCTTTTTTGCGAAAAAAAGACGGAATATGCGGCAAAGTGCACGGGTAATTCGAAAACGCGGAAAATATTCACGAAAAATATTGAATCGGCGCGCCGTTTTTGGTAAAATGAACAGCAGAATACCAAAACGGGGGTGCGTTGACAAAAATGCTTCAGAAAGTTAAGAATATACTGTCCGACGCGGCAGTGTACTGGAGGAAACCGCCGAAAGGCAGATATGTGAATTACCGCAGCATTTTCTCTTATTCCGTCGGCGGAATAGGATTCTACTGTATTATGTACATCTGCGGTATTGTAATGGTGGCATCCACAAACGTTGTCATTTCGAATGCGACGGGCTTGGGACCCAGGGATCTGCTCGTAATGCAGTACATTACGTTTTTCATCAACATTTTCTTTACCGGAATCCGCGCAAGGATAATCGACAACTCGCGCAACGCAAAGGGCAAATACCGTCCGTACGTTTTGTCGATGGGTATTCCGACCGCGATTTTGTCGTGTGCAATGGTCTGGTTCCCGTACACCGAGATTTCTTCGATGGCAATCAGATGGATAATCGCTTTCGTTATAAATCTCGCGCTGCAGTTTTTCTACAACTTCATGTATGAGGCATACGATAACCTCATTCTCGTCATGTCGCCCGACACGCAGGAGCGTGCCGACATTTCGTCGATAAAATCTGTCGTCTATTCGTTTGCGCCGTCGATACTCTACCCGATACTGCCGCTGATAGTAAAATGGATGAATCTCGACGACATGTACGATATCCGCGTTTACAAGGCACTGTTCCCGCCGACGGCGATAATAGGCATCGTGCTCTCCATTCTGATTTTCGCCTACACGGAAGAGAACATCGTTCAGGCAAAAACGCACGTTGTGCAGATACGCTTCATCGACGCTCTGCGTGCGGTCGCCAAAAACAAGTATTTCTGGATAATCTCGCTTGCGGGCTGGATAGGGTTCCTCGAGAGCAACAACGGCTACATTCTCAACTGGCTTTATAACTACGGCAAAATGTGCACCGACGCGCAGTATTCGCTTATAACGCTCATTTCGGGCAACGCGTCTCTTTGGGGCATGATAGGCGCACCGCTGGCAATTCGCAAGTGGGGCAAGAAAAAGGTTCTTATTGTTACGAATCTTTTTAACATAATCTTCATCGCCGCAATGTGGCCGTCCATCAACACCGCTCGTTCGATATGGCTCGTTTTGGTGTGCGTGTACATGAATGCGCTCGTAGGTTCGTTTGCGCATATTCTGAATCCCACCGTAAACGCCGACATCCGCGATTATCAGCAGTATATTTCGGGCGAGCGCATCGACGGAATGTTTGCAGCCGTCGGAATCATCAGCCAGCTTATAACTCTCGCGACGGGCACGGTTACGCCCGCGATATTCGACCGCTTCGGCATCAATGAACACAACGGCTACGAAAATGCCTACGACATACTCAAGTATGACCAAAACACGCTCTACAGCCTTATAAACCTGCTTATTCTTCTCTCCGTTGTCGGCGCGGCACTGAACGTTATACCGTATTTCTTCTACGACCTTTCCGAGACAAAGCAGCGCGGCATGGTGCGCATTCTCAAAATACGTGCGCTCTTTGAGGATTTCGGCAACGGAGTGTCACGCGACGCAGACCTTGTCGAAGCCGTGGAGCTTATAAGAGAGTCAAAGAAAAATGCCGCAGCAGAGCCGTACGCGCTGTCGAAGGACATCATAAAAGAAGCGAAGAAAACGGGCGATAAAGCCGCCGTAAAGGCTGCAAGAAAGGAGTACCGCCGCCGTCGGGAATTTAACGAGGAGATAGAGGTCTCAAAGATAGCCGTCGGCGAGCTTAACAAGTTTTCGGACAAGGCGGTACAGGCAAAGCTCGAACGTGCGAAAAAGGTGTATGCGGCGGGACTTTCGGGAGTCCTTACCGTTGACGGCGGCATACTCGCGGCGGCAAAGGCTCTCCCGAATCCGAAAAACGATGCGCTGCAAAGGCAGATTCGCAAGGACTCGATAGAAGAAGCGAAGATTTTGCTGTACGCCAAGCGTACCGCCCTTAAGCACTACCCCGACGGAGTGCCCGAATATGACCTCTCCGTGTTCAAAACGCTTTTCGACGAAGCCGACAGACTCGACGAGCAGAGACGGCTTGCGTTTATGGAGCTTGCCGTCGCGCGCGAAAAGAAAGATACCGCGGAAATAAACGAAATTCACGCGCGGCTTAAACGTATTTCCGCAGAAAAACGCGAGAACGAAGCCAAACTCAAAAACGAAAACAAGGCTTATTCTGTTTGGAACAGAAGCGCAAAACCCTATACCGACGCCGCAAAACTTATAGCGCAGGAACGCGACTATGACCGTTTTGACGAGGTCGAAGCTCTCTACAATGACGCAAAGGCGCGAAATGACGCAAAAATCGCTGCCGATGCCGAAGCGGAAAAGAAACTCAATGCCGAGAGAGCAGCCGAAAAAGAAGCCATGAAAGCAGCCAAAAAGAAGGCTGCCGAAGAAAAGAAGGCTGCGAGAAGCTCCGACAAACCGAAAAAGAAATAACAACCCGACAGAACGCACACCGTGCGGCAGAGTACTGCCGTGCGGCGCGTTTTTTTATCGGCGAAAGACAGATGCCCGCCGCGGCGGGATGCGGCGGCAAGCATGCCGTTTCGATGCGGCGGCAATACATTCCTTTTTTGTAAAAAAAGTATGAACATTTTTATATTTGTATTAACTCCGTTGACACTTTGTCATTTTTCTGATATCCTTTGCGTATCACAAACAATGACGAAATGTCAGTCTGTATAAAAAACGGCTGCCGCAGCGGAAAATTTTAACTAAAATTACGGTCGGTGTATTATCATGAAGGAATTCGCGGAAAAGAAAAACGAAAAGAGAAAAAAGATAATCGAAGCCGCCTACAGGCTTTTTCAGGAAAAAACCGTGAGTGCGACTGCGGTCGACGATGTCGTAAAGGCGGCGGGAATCGCACGCGGCACGTTTTATCTTTATTTCAGGGATAAAAGCGATCTGCTTGAGCAAATAATACTGTATAAGAGCGCGGAAGCGATGAAACAGCTGTTGGAGGATGTGCAGACACACTTCACCGACGAAAACGCTTCGCTTCTTGAGATGTCATCGGAATTTGCGGATATGTACATTGATTTTTTGGCGTCTCATGCCGATGTTCTTGCGGTTGTGACAAAAAACATTTCTTCGTGCATTAAGCTGCTGCCCGACTTTCGGGATGAAAGCGTTGATACGGTATATGCGAAGATAATAAAAAAATTCGAAGAAAACGGCTGTCCCGCCGAAAAAGCTCACCGAACGGTGTATATAATTACGGATCTTATAGGTTCGGTATGTTCCGATGCCGTATTGGACGGAAGACCGTTTACGATTGACGAAATAAGGGACGATGTCAAGAATGCCGCGCTCAGCATCGTAAGGAGCGTCGCAGACAGGAAGGAGCTGAAGTAATGAGAGCAACACGCTTTCTCAGTATAATACTTGCCGCAGTGCTGTGTTTTTCGGCGCCGCTCGGAATTTACGCGTCCGCCGCGATAACCTATCCGCAGTCCGTCACGGCAGCGGATGCCGCGAATGCCGTACCGAATGCGGAAAAACTCGCAGAAGCGGTCATAAAGAAAAGCGGCGGTACGGCGGCTGTAAAACAAAAAATGTACGAATCGTTTTTTGCGGATGAAACGCTCAATTCGATTTTTAAGGGCGTATATTCGTCGCTGTCCGAAAACGCATCCACGCTCGGTACGCTCGGAATCGATATTTCCCCGACGGGCATTGCCGCCGCGCTTGCAAAATATACGGAGATAAGCGCAGCCGTTTCGCAGTGTGCGACGCTTGCCGATGTAATAAAAAAAGCCGATTCGTTCAAGTGGAACGTTAAAAGCAAGGCGGAGTTTTCCGCAGCCGTCGCGGCAATGTTTTCTCCGATGAACGAGCTGCTTTATACGCTTCTGTGCGGCGGCACCTACAGTGTCGGCATCCTCGTGAGCGTCAAGGGCGACAACGGCTACAAAAACGCGATAGTGCCGCTGCTCAACGCTATAGGCTGTCCCTCCGTCATGTCGCAGGACGATTACACGAAAAAAGCGGGCGAAAACCGTTCGAACATGATAAAGTCACTCTTTGACATGGTCTTTGCGTCGCTCGACAAGCTTATTGAAAAACCCGTGGACGGTCTGTGCTCCGTTTTGCCCGGTGTCGCTTACTTTCTTAAGAACGGCGGACTTTCCGAGGCTCTCAAAACCTTGATTTCACCTCTGCAGGTAAAAATAGCGGGACTGTTCTCACTCGGCGGCATAAGCAATCTGATTGAAAATTCCGCAATGCTTCAAAATTCCGCAGACCTTACCGCGCTTCTCGGAAAGCTTGATATTGCGTCCGCTTTGGGCCTTTCGGGCGATTTTAATCTCGCAAAAATAGACCTCGATGCGTTTGCCGCATGCGGTTCCGTTTCGGGCGGAGCATACACCGCCGACAAATCGGCTGCGTTTGTCACGCTTCTCCGTTTTATTATCGACACCGCAAAGCTTAATAAGGGCAGCATTTCACAGCTTATCCCCGGAGCCGAAGCGGCGGGTGAAACCGTGAACGGACTGTTTTCGAAAACCACCGACGAGCTTGTGACGCTCGTAATAAAAATACTGACGCTTACGCAGTCGGGCAGCGTGCTCGACTACAGCTGGACTTATCCCGATTTTACGCCGTCGACGGCGGAATACACTCCGAATCTCACAAAAGAAAACTACGAAAAGGTGCTCGACGGACTCGATGATACGGTAAACGAATTTTTGAAGGAATTTACCGACAAGGGCACTCTTTCCGACATGATAGGCACTGCCGTCTACTCCAACAGGCTCCTTACGACCCTGGTAAAAAAGCTTTACGGCGCACTTGATTCGTCGGGCGCGGGCGGCTTCATCGCCCTGCTCGGCGCGGACGTGACGGTTGAGGGCGTCGCAAAAACGTTAGAATCGTCCTACCCGCGCACCGCATCGGTTCTGCGCAAGGCGGGCAGCTGGGAAAAGGTGGGTGAGTCCTCCGTTTCGTGGGGATTTACCGACGGCAGCCGTTCCGGTTTTTCGGCTGCTCTTACAAAAGTGCTCTCGCCGTTTGTTCCCGTATTGAAATTTATTCTCGCCGAGGGTGAAATAACGCTTCTCGATGCGGTTACGGTTTACGGCGGCGCGGGATATAACACAGCCGTTATTCCGATTCTGGAGGCTCTCGGCTGCGACGGCGATTCTGTTATGACCTACGCCGAATACAAAGGCTCGACGGGCGACAGCGTAATAACAAATGTCACAAAGCCGATTTTCGAGCTTATCGACCGCATTGTAAACAAACCGATTTATACCGTCACGAAAATATTGCCGAACGCGGTTTATTTTCTCAATGCGAACGGCATTTCGCAGTGCGTTGAAAATCTTCTCTATCCCGTAACGCGTCTTTTGTCCACCTTGGGACTCAGCGATGTTATGCCGAGTGAATTTAAGAACATGAGCGAAACGCTCGGTATTTCGTCGCTTATGAAAACCGTGCTTGCCGACGGCACGCTGCCGATAAAGCTGCCCGAACCCGACCTTAACAAGGCGGCGTCTCTCGGCACTGCCGTAACACTTACGAGCAAGCGTACGTATAACGGCGCACAGGCTCAGTACACCTATATCGAAGCCGACAAGACAGCAATTCTCGTGACCGCGCTGCGTTATGTCGTCAATGCGCTCAAGTCCGAGGAAAACGCGTCGGTGCTTTCAGATGCGCTCAAAAACGGAATGGGCGATAACGAGATGATGTCGATGTACACTGCGAACGTCGGCGAAAAGCTCACCTCCATGACCACGGATGAAGTTATCGAATGGCTTTACAAGCTGCTGTTTTCCGAAACTCCGAAAAGCGAGAAAACCGTGGACGACAATGCGACTCTTACGATAATCTACCAACCCCCGAAGCAGACTTCCGCATTGACAAAGGGCATTATAATCGGTGCTTCGGTTGCAGCTGCTCTTGCCGTTATCGTATTTTTGAGCAGATTCGATTTCGGAAATTACCGCCAGCGGCGCCGCCATCTCAGGGAAAAGAAAAAGCGGCTGAAAAAAGAGCTTAAAGCGCATATACACCGTTACGACCCGTCGTACAGGGGTGAGGAATCTTCTTTCGGCGGCACGTCGGGTGAAAGCGCAAAGTCGATTGCCGAATACATCCGAAAAGCGGAGGAGGCGGACATTCGCAGAGCCGAATCGAGAAAAAATAACGATACAGCCGAAGCCGTAAAAGCCGACAGAGAATATATAAAGCTTGCCGCAAGGCGAGACAGAGCCGTGCGGCGAGCCGAAAGACAGAGCCGCAAGGCGGATAAATACTACCGTCAGGCACTTAAGGATTCCGAAAACAAGCGCAGGTAAGGGAGAAAAACAATGCTTATACTCAAGGATATAGTTAAAGATTACACAGCCGGCGATACCACCGTCAAGGCACTCAAAGGCGTCAGCATAAATTTCCGCGAAAGCGAGCTGGTGTCCATTCTCGGTCCGTCCGGCTGCGGCAAGACAACGATGCTCAATATTATCGGCGGACTCGACAGATATACGAGCGGCGACCTTGTGATAAACGGCAAGTCGACAAAGGAATTTACCGACGGCGATTGGGACACTTACCGCAACCACTCGATAGGATTTGTTTTCCAAAGCTATAATCTTATCCCGCATCAGACGGTGCTCTCGAACGTTGAGCTTGCGCTTACGCTTTCGGGCGTCAGCAAAAAAGAACGGCGCGAACGTGCTGCGGAGGCACTGCGAAAGGTTGGACTCGGCGAACAGCTCAATAAACGCCCGAGCCAGATGTCCGGCGGTCAGATGCAGCGCGTGGCAATCGCCCGCGCCATAGTTAACAACCCCGATATCATTCTTGCCGACGAGCCTACCGGCGCACTCGACAGCGAAACAAGCGTGCAGATAATGGAAATTCTCAAAGAGATTGCAAAAGATAAGCTCATTATCATGGTCACGCACAACCCCGACCTTGCAAGAAAATATTCCACACGTATAATCAGCATTCTCGACGGTGAAATAACGAACGACACCGACCCGTTCGTACCGCAGAAGTCCGATTACGAAGGCGAAAAGGAAAAAGCGGAGGAAGAAAAGAAAAAAGGCAAAAAGGCTTCAATGTCCACATCTACCGCGTTCTCGCTGAGCCTTCGCAACCTTACCACCAAAAAAGCGCGTACTTTTCTTACCGCTTTTGCGGGCAGCATCGGCATTATCGGCATCGCACTCGTGCTTGCGCTTTCAAACGGAATCGAAAAATATATCGACAAGGTGCAAAACGACCTGCTGCTTGCGTTCCCCGTTACGGTGGAGCGGCAGGCTATCGACATGAATAACGTTTTGAGCTCGCTTACCGACCTCGGCAAATCCATGATGGAGACCGAACACGAGCTTGACGAAATTTACGTAAACAACACCTTTACCGAAATGGTGAACACGTTCGTGTCGCAGTCCGAAGCCAACAACCTGAAAAACTTCAGGCAGTACATCGAAGACAACCGCGCCGAATTTGACAAGATATGCAACGACATTCAGTATAAGTACGAAACCCCGCTGAATATTTACAGAATGAACGGCGAGGAGGGTACCGTAAAAGTAAATCCCAACTCGATGATGACAGAGATGATGAGCATGGCGGGTTCAAGCTCGTCTTCGATGTCGAGCGTGACCGACTCCATGTCGAGCATGTTTTCTTCGTCGATATCCGATATCTGGACGCAGCTTATAGGCGACAACGACCTTATATCGAAGCAGTACGAGATTATCTACGGCAGACTTCCCGAAGCGTATAACGAGGTCGTTCTTATTGTCGACAAAAACAACGAGATAAACGAAATGGTCATGTACGGTCTCGGCATCAAAAATCAGGAGGAGTTCATGACCGATATCATGAGCAAGCTCGCGAGCGGCGAGGAGCTTTCAAGCGAGGTCGTGGATAAATACACATACGAGCAGATAACGCAGATGGATTTCAGACTGCTGCTTAACTATCAGTATTTTGTCAAGGATGCCGAAAAAAACACCTGGACGGATTACAGCTCAAACACCGTATACGTCAGCAAGCTGCTTGAGGAGCAGGGTCTTGATATTAAGATAGTGGGTATTCTCCGTCCCGATCCCAACAACGTTATGAGCGTCGGTACGGGTTCGATAGGCTACACCGAAGCACTTATGGAATACGCTCTTGAGTCGACGATGAACAGCGAAGTCGTTCAGCAGCAGCTTGCCGATCAGACTACGGACGTTATCACGGGCAAAAAGTTCAATACTCTCACGGTCAACGATTTCTCCCTTGCCGATATCGACATGAGCGTTATCGACCTTACAAAGCTGAATATGACCCCGTTTATGAGCATGCTCAACGATATCGACATCTCACAAATCGACATCCTGAATTTTGATATAACCGACCTTATAGATTTCAGCGACATGTCCGCACTTCAAAAGCGAATCATCGAGGGTTATCTTACCGATGAGCAGGTGCTTGCCTTCAAGCAGGCGTATGTCGATACCGTCAACGACGAATGCTCTCTCGACAAGACATTTTCCGCCGTCGGCTATTCGCAGGAGGACAGTCCCACTTCGATTTATCTCTACACAAAGAGCTTTGAAGACAAGGATCAGCTCACCGCGCTCGTCGATTACTACAACGAACAGGTGACCGCTCAGGGGTACACGGGGTATACGGTAACGCTTACCGACTACATCGGCATGCTGATGAGCTCGATAACAAATATACTTAATATTGTTACGTACGTTCTTGTCGCGTTTGTTGCTATTTCGCTTGTGGTTTCGTCCATAATGATAGGCATCATAACTTATATTTCGGTTCTCGAAAGGACAAAGGAAATAGGCATTCTCCGTTCGATAGGCGCGTCGAAAAAGGATATTTCGAGCGTATTCAACGCTGAAACGGTGACTATAGGCTTGGCGGCGGGTGTCATAGGCATTTTGTCGACGCTCGTGCTGGAGATTCCCGTAAACTATCTGCTGCAGAAGTTTACGCAGACAGGCGCAGCCGCGTCGCTGCCGTTTGTTGCCGCCGTGGTTCTCGTCGCGATAAGCGTGTTCCTCACGTTCATTGCGGGACTCATTCCCTCGTCGCTTGCCGCGAAGAAAGACCCGGTCGAAGCATTGAGAACCGAGTAAAATGCGGCGCACAGTCGTGTTAAACCGACGAAAAAACAGATTTTGTTTAATAAAAAACAAATTTTTATTGTAATTCGGGCAGCCGATGTGTTAAAATGAAGCGGAGGCGATGTTTTCCGCTTCACAACACATCGGTTTTTATCAGGAGTGAGAATATGTCCGATTTATCGGCTGCGGCTGCCGTTGAGGTGCCTGTAAAAAAGAAATCAAAGGGTAGGAAAGTACTTAAGGTGATTTTGATAATACTCGGCGCAATTGCTTTTATCGCCGCCCTTACGGCGGCTGTTAATACGTTTATCCGCGCAAGTCAGATGAAATTCGCCGCGTCGTTCGAGCCTGTGGAATATTCATCCGACCGCCTTGTTCCCGAAAAGGACAGCGACGGTTATTGGACTTTTACAACGGATGACGATTTGCGGATCGTTCAGCTGACCGACGTTCACATCGGCGGCGGCTGGATGAGCTATAACAAAGACCGCCTTGCCATGGGTACGGTTGCCGCACTTTTACAGAAAGAAAAACCCGATCTTGTAATCGTGACGGGTGACGTGTCGTACCCCGTTCCGTTTCAGGCGGGTACGTTCAACAACAAAACGGGCGCGCTCGAATTTGCGGAGCTTATGAATACGCTCGGCTGCTACTGGACTATCGTCTACGGCAACCACGACACCGAAGCGTACAGCTACTATTCCCGTGACAAGCTGTCGGAGCTGTATCTCGACGAAAAATATTCAACGTGTATTTTTGAAAAGGGGCCCGATGATATTTACGGCGCGGGCAACAGCATAATACTCGTGAAAAATACCGAAAACGTTATTACGCAGGCTCTTGTGTGTATTGATTCAAATACGTATACCGACGGCGATATTTTCGGCATACAGTGGAAATATGACAATGTCCACGAAGACCAGATAGCGTGGTACAAAGAGAGCATTGAAGCTCTCACCGAAAAAAACCGTGCTCTCGGCGCGGATATGCCGAAGTCGCTCATATTCATGCATATTCCCACTGCGGAATTTAAGACCGCGTTCAACGAATTTGTCGAAAACGGCTACAAGGATACCGAAGACGTAAAGTATATCGACGGCTTTGTCGGCGAAACAAAGGGACTTATTTACTGTCCGATTCACGACGACAACCTTTTTGAAACGGCACTGGAGCTTGGCTCGACGCAGGCATTTTTCTGCGGACACGACCACTACAACAGCCTGAGCCTTGAATATAAAGGCATACGCTTGGTGTATGACCTCAGCATTGACTATCTTGCATACCCCGGCATTTCAAAAGAGGGTTCGCAGCGCGGCTGTACGGTTATAACCGTGTCGCGCGACGGTTCGTTTGATACGGAACGCGTGAATTACTACAAGTCCGGCATCGGCGACGACACAGACATAACATATCAGTTCGACGACGTTACATATCAGTATATTCCCGATTCAAAATAAAAAGCGAACCGCAGCCGCTCGGGTATTTTACCGTGCGTCTGCGGTTTTTCGGTGTGCTCGGAAAATGTAAATTACGGGGAGATGTATCAAAATGCCGACAGCGGAAGCGGTCGAACCGCAGACCGTAAAAGCGGAACAGCCGAACCGCGCCGCAAAGAAGCGTTATTATGTTCTTGATGCGGTGCGCGGTTTTGCGGTAGTTAACATGATTTTTTACCATGCCGTGTGGGATATTGTCAACGTTTTTGACGTGAATTGGACATGGTTTGATTCGCTCGGCGCACACATTTGGCAGCAATGCATCTGCTGCGTCTTTATTTTCGTGTCGGGTTTTTGTTTTCTTTTCGACAAAAAACCGCTTAAGCGCGGGTTGTGCGTATTCGCCGCAGGCGCTGCCGTTTCGGTTGTGACAAAGCTTTTTATGCCCGACGACATCATTATTTTCGGAATACTGACCCTTATCGGCTCGTGCATTCTTTTTATGACGGCATTCGGGCGCGTTACCGTTAAAATCGACCCGCTTGCGGGAGAAGTCGCATGCGTGCTGCTGTTTGCCGTGACAAAGAACGTCAACGACGGATTTTTGGGTTTCGGAGGACTGAATTTTGCGCCGCTGCCCGAATTTCTATACCGAAATCTATTCACTGCGTTTTTCGGTTTTCCGCCGTCCGATTTTTACTCGACCGACTATTTTTCGCCTCATCACGGATTTGTGGGGAATAAATAAAAATAAGTATTGAAAAAGAGCGTAGAAAGCTCCAGAATTGTAGTTGACAAACAAACAATTTGCAAAGGAGACATTTCTATGCTCTTACTTGATA
>CAVFAD010000028.1:0-967 GCA_963620305.1 Bacteroidaceae bacterium
GTTATGCAGAGGGTTATAAAAATATTAAGCTTACCGTACGCGGCGGTAAATTTACCTGTGATAAAAACGACGAGTATTATAAAGAAATTAATCCGTACAAAGGTGGCAGGAACTATTATTACGGCAGCGGTAAGTACGGCGAAACCTTCAAAAACGTAAAAGCGCAGACTGTGATGCACTCCTGCTCCGAAATCGTTAAGGAAGTTACGGCATTCGGTTCCGGCAGACCCGAACTGGTGATTCAGCCGAAAACCGACACATGGAATAACGTCGTAAAGATCAAGCAACCCGAAGGATCGGTGTGGTATAAACAGTCTGTGCAGCTTGACACGGCGCACTATCAGCCGCTTTATGCCGATTACGGAAATGCGCCGAACTCCGACTACAACAGCAAAACGGCATACTCTCCCAATATTGTGGCGGCATGGCAGTTTACGAACAGCAGCGGAAAAGCAATAAGCAGCATGGTGATTACCGACTGGAATGAACCTGTCAAGCTGTCGGATTTTACGGCGTTGAATTCCTCTACGGCATCCGCATGGTACAAACCCGGCGAGTACAAAACCCTGACCTGCACTGTGTATGAAACGTGGAAAATGAAAAACACATACGACATCCAAAACAGTGCAAGCTGTAAGATTTATTTTTTGGACACCGCTAAGGACAGTATGATTACCGGCACGGTGCACTACACAAGCAGCGCCGTCTTCGGCAAACCTATTTCGACCTCAGTGACCGGATTTCCGAAGAACTTTAACGAAACCCTCCTGACAAGACAGTGGCAGCGCAGCACGGACAGCGGCACCAGCTGGACGAACATAAGCGGCGCGAAGGGCAATACCTATACCCCCACAGCGAATGATATGGGCGAAAATGTCCGCCTGCGCGTGCGGATGACGGCAGACGGTTGGTTTGACGAGCTGGTCAGCGCCCCCGTGAAAGTCAGCAAGGCGGCAAACAACACCGA
>CAVFAD010000028.1:977-22177 GCA_963620305.1 Bacteroidaceae bacterium
CCGGCTTTCCGACGCTGACGGTGAACAAAAAAAGCTACACGGCGTTTGCAATCACAGACTTCGACACCGAGAAGGAGTATGTCTATACCGAATCGGTGCAGAACGAATGGCCGAGCTCCGGCAAATCCATTAACTCTAATACGGTCTCCGGTCTGGTATCCGGTAAGACTTATTATGTCTATGTCCGCTACAAGGGTACCGATACGACGGAAAGCGGAACGGTGGTGCGCAGCAGCAGTGTGCTGCTGGATAACGAAAACAGGCTGTACAGGCTCATTCTGAGTGACAGCGAGGGCAACACCTATACCGACTACGGCGCAGGCAACACCGTCTATGTCAAAAAGGGCGAGAGAGTCACGCTCAACGTCGCGAAGAACCCTTCCGGCGCGAATACATGGAGCAATTTTTCGGTAAAATCACCGACTACACAAAATCCGGTCGTGTTCTACTTGTATATAAAGAAAACAACGAACAACGAGGTCGTCAGTATTACCGTAGAGGGCGGAAGCGTCGGCTCGGGTACCTTTGGTGCGTATTACAACGACATAGCTGGCGACTACGGCAAATGGAAAGTCGTTGTGTACGAAAATGTTTCTGCTATCGACTTTGCCAATATAACAATCAAGAACAAACCCGCATTTCCGAATGTGACAATGTATAAGGGCGAGACCGCCGCCGTGCCGACATACGAGAAGCTCACGACCGCTCCCGCAGACGCGTTGACCGACTATAATCTTCAGTGGCGTGTGATGAAACCGGCGACAGGTTACGGTGGTACTCCGTCTTACGTGACGGATAACGGCTACCTTAAGGTGACCGATGACGGCATTAAAGCTCTCCAAAATACCGCCGGAGTTGATTCCAAGTATCAGACGGTCGCGCTCTGCGCAGTAAAAGGCACTTCTGTATATGAGATAGCGTCCTATCTCGTCACCGTCACCGATGTTCCCAATATCGCCCTCACAGGTCTTGCCGTTTACCCGGCGAAGAGTTATCTTGACACAAAAGGAAACAATACCGTTCAACTCACCGCCGAGAAAACGCCCGTCAACGCGGAGGGCACTCTGACGTGGAACAGCAGCAATAACGGCATTGCGAAGGTCGATAATAACGGCAATGTGACCGCCGTCGCAACGGGCAAGGCTGTCATCACAGTATCCTGCGGCGGAAAAACGGCAACCTGCACCGTCTTTGTCAATCACGAGCACAGCTACGGCGCATGGACATCCGTCGGCACAGTCCACCGTCGAACCTGCTCCTCCTGCGGCTCTGTCGACGCAGGTGTCCACAGCTTCACGAAGTGGGTAAAGGCAGATAACGATACCCACACATCCGCCTGTGATGTCAATGGCTGCAACGCTGTCGAGACCGCCAATCATACATGGGTTTATGACGCAAATCAATCCGTGCCCGCGACCCTGACCGAAGCCGGAAAGGCTGCCTATACCTGCTTCTGCGGCGCGACCAAAACGGAGATTGTCCCCGCAATATCCGAGGGCAGTTCACCGTTACTGAAAGGCGACATTGACGGGGACGACAAAGTTTCCGTGGGAGATGCCCGACTTGTACTGCGGGCGGCTGTCGGTCTTGATACGCTCACGGGCATTCAGCTTTTCCTTGCCGATGTCGACGGCAAGGACGGAGTGAAGGTAGCCGACGCACGCTTGGTGCTCAGAATGGCTGTCGCCCTTGACCCACTCATATACAGCAGCGGTTACACGGTTTGAGGACATAAAAACATAACCGGCTCAAAGGAGTTTCCGTTTTAACGCAGTAAAACTGCAGACCCATTAAAAACAAAGTGCCCGTCTTGCGTTTTTCGCAGGCAGGCACTTTTTCGTATTCTTTTTTCAGTCTCACATCAATTGTAACGCTGTAATGAACATCCGCGCCGAAAATTTGACCGAAAGCAGAGCTAATCTCCGTTTTCGGCCGTTTTTTTACGCTGTTACGCTCTGTGCCATTTAACACCCTGCGGGGTGTCCTCGAGGACTATGCCCATTTCGGTGAGCTTGTTTCTTATCTCGTCGGCTTTTGCCCAGTTCTTTTCTTTTCTTGCCGCCGTGCGTTCTTCGATGAGTGCGTCGATTTCGCTGTCGTCACTGTCTGCCGATTCGCTTTTTTCGTCGTAGACTATGCCGAGCACGTCCGTAAGCTCATCGAATATTTTTATTGCCTCCCCGACAGCCTTTTTCGCGGGCGCGGAGGTGAGGACGTTTTTGTTTATAAATCTTGTAAGGTCGAATATGACGCCTATTGCGTCCGCCGTGTTGAGGTCATCGTCCATAGCGTCGCAGAAGCGCGTCCTGAAGCCACTGAACTCGGCAAGAAGCGCATCAAGGTCACCGTCGGATATTTCGCCGTTTGCATTCGCGAGGGCAAAATCGAGCGAATCGCGGCAGGTATGCAGACGTGTCAGCGACGCTTTGCACTGCATGAGTGAATCGTATGAATAATTTATCGGACTTCTGTACTGGCAGGATATCATGAGAAGTCGGATAGGCTCGTAGCCGAACTGTTTCGCGACATCGCGCACCGTGAAAAAGTTGCCTTTTGATTTCGACATTTTTTCGTTGTCGACCGTGATAAAGCCGTTGTGCATCCAGTAATTTGCGAATTTGACACCGTTGCATGCTTCGCTCTGCGCTATCTCGTTTTCGTGATGCGGGAAAATGAGGTCCTGACCGCCGCAGTGAATGTCGACGGTCGTACCGAGATAGCGGCAGCTCATTGCCGAGCACTCGATGTGCCAGCCGGGACGTCCCCTGCCCCACGGCGAATCCCACGCAGGCTCACCGGGTTTGGACGCTTTCCAAAGGGCAAAGTCCATGCTTTCGCGCTTTAATTCGCCTATGTTTATTCTCGCGCCTGCCATAAGGTCGTCGAGCGGCTGATGCGAAAGCTTGCCGTACTCCTTAAATTTGAGCGTGCTGTAATAAACGTCGCCGCCCGATTCGTAGGCATACCCCTTTTCGATAAGCGTGGCAACCATTTCGATGATATTGTCGATATTTTCCGTCGCTTTCGGGTGCACCGATGCGTCTCTTACGTTCAGTCCGTGCGCGTCGGTCTTATACTCGGCTATGTATTTTTCGCTGACTTCCTTAAAGGTGCTGTGCTCCTCGTTTGCGCGATTGATTATTTTGTCGTCGATGTCGGTAAAATTCTGAACATAAACCACCTTGTTCCCCTTATATTCGAGGTAGCGTCTCAAAACGTCAAAAACGCATATCGGACGCGCGTTGCCTATGTGAATGTAGTTGTACACCGTGGGACCGCACGCATAGATGCGGTATTCGCCGTCGTGAATGGGAACAAGCTCCTCTTTTTGTCTTGTAAGTGTATTGTAAACTTTCATGTGAATTATTCTCCTTTTGCCGCGCTCAATTTTTTTTCGAGTGCCGCTATTCGTTTTGTCAGTCTGTCGATTTCCTGCTGAACGGGATCGGGTATGTGTATCTGGTCGAGGTTGTCTACTCGCTTGCCGTCGCGCTTTATTACCTTTGCGGGGGTGCCGACCGCCGTGGAATTTTCGGGAATCTCGTGCAGAACGACGCTGCCCGCCGCAATATTCGTATTGTCGCCTATCCTGAACGGACCGAGCACTTTTGCGCCCGCGCCTATCATTACGCCGTTGCCGACCGTGGGATGACGTTTGCCCACGTCCTTTCCGGTGCCGCCGAGCGTTACGCCCTGATAAATCGTCACATCGTCGCCTATTTCGGCGGTTTCGCCGATAACGACGCCCGTGCCGTGGTCGATGAAAAAGCGTTTGCCTATTTTTGCGCCGGGGTGTATTTCTATATTCGTTTTACGCGCCGCGCGCTGTGAAATAAAACGCGCCGTAAAGTGCATATCGTGCTCATAAAACCAGTGAGCTTTCCTGTATGCCCGCACCGCCTTAAGTCCCGGATAAAGAAGCAGCACTTCAATGTCCGATGTTGCGGCGGGGTCCCGTTCGCGGATGCATTTAACGTCTTCTTTCAGCTGATCAAAATATTTTTTCAGCAAAAAAGTCACCGCCTTTGCGTTTTTAGTTGAAGAAAGAGAGTGTGTATTAGGTTGAAGAAAGAGAGTGTGTATTCAGTTGAAGATTGAGAGAATGTCGTTTGCCGAAGTCCCGCCGTTGAGCGATGAAGGCTCGTCGGGAGTGAGCTGCGTTTCGGTTTCGGTCGCCTGCGGGTCGGAATACACGACTATCGTGACCTTATCGCCGCTTTTTACGCCCTGTCCTGCGGGGGGAACGGTTTCGGCAACGGTATTCGCCGCGTGCGTGCCGTCATTGTATTTCTTTGCGGCTTCGCACGTCAGTCCCTTTTCCGTAAGCGCGGCGAGAGCCTGCTCATACGTCTTTCCCGTAACGTCGGGAACGGGGAACACCTGCGGACCGCTGCTGACGGTGAACGTTATTGTCGTGCCTTTTGCAACCGACGAATTTGCGGGAATATCCTGCCCTATTATCTGTCCCGACGGGACGGCGTTGTTGCTCTGCTCGACTTTTTTGATGATAAAGCTGCCCGAGGCTTCGTTTTCTTGGACGACGTCGTTATACTGTCTGCCCAAAAACGACTGAACCACGACGGTGCTTTCGTTCTGCGTCGTCGAGTCGTTTCCGGTATCGCCGCCGCTCATTCCGAACCTCGCGCTTACTATCAGTGCGATGCCGATAAACAGTGTAACGGTGAATGCGACAAGCGCGGCTTTGAGTTTTTTTCTGCTCTGTTCCTGTTTTTGGAACTGCTCGTAGTTGAGCTGACCGCCGCTTTTTACGTCGGCCTTCGGTTTTTCGGGTTCGTGAATCCGAGCCGCTGACGGTGTCTGTGTGCCTCCGGTCTGCGGTTTTGCCTGACGCACCTGCGGCTTGGGCGGACGGGTCGGCGGCACCTCGGTCTGAGGAAATACATGCGCGCTTGCGCTTACCGCTCTGGGCGACGCCGACAGATTGCTGCGGAGCTGCTCCGCGTTGCGCGTTCTGTCCGCAGGGTCTATCTGCATGCCGTTTATTATCGCATTTATTATATGCGGCGGGAGAATTTCCGCGAATTTCGCAGGAATCATCATTTGGTCGTTCTGTGCCCTTATCGGAGCGGAAATAGGCGTTGAGCCTACCAGCGTACGGTAAATTACGGCAGTAAACGAATATATGTCCGTCCATGAGCCTACGGGGTCGTCTTCTCTGTAAAGCTCGATGGGCGCGTAGCCGTCCGTGAGAACGCTGTCAAGCTCTCCGTAGAAGCTTGCCGCCTGAGGAATCACACAGTCGGTTATTTTCAGCTTGCCGTCGTCCGAAAAGAAAAATGACGACGGATTGAGATTCCTGTGTATAACGCCTGAAGTGTGCAGCGTGCCGAGAGTCGACAGCACGGGCATAAAAAGTATCCGCGCCTGATCCCACGAAATGAACCCCTGACCGTTGTCCAGAAGATAGTCGCGCAGGGTAAGGCTTTCAATTTCGCGGTATACGGCATACGACGTGCGGTTTGCCGAGAACAGGTCATAAACCGATACGAGAGCGGTAAGTCCGCGAAGCCGCATGAGCTTGTTCCAAAGCTCTCCGAAAGAGGCTCTGCAATCGGCAAAGCATGCGTCCGCGCCCGGCTTTACCGCAGCCGAAAAACCGTCGGTGTCTCTGACCGCAAGCTGCGCAGGGAAAAACTCCCGCACGGTACATCGGTCGTCCTCCTGTGTATCGAAAGCGATGTATGTAAAGCCTTCGCTGTTTGCGCGCAGGCACTTCCCTATATGATAACGTTCGGCAAGCACCGTCCCCGGAGCCATCGCAAGAGGTGAAATGCCGTCGGGAATCCCGCTGTTGCCGCAATGGGGACAGATTTCGCTGCCGCCCGTGTCGCACATGCAGGAAAAGCAAAGATTATTAAGGTCTGTCATAATGCGGTTCATCTCCGTTTATGTACATTTTATAGGTATACATTTTAGTATTATACCACCGAAACGGCGGAATGTCTATAAAAAAATAAAAAAACGCGGTTGATTCCCGCAGATATATTGTGATATGATATTCGGGACGGATATTTTGTCAGATTATCGTTTTACGGGGGGTTATTTATGTTTGACGGAATGGATTATGTTTACGAAGTGTATCTCGAAAAGAGTTTTTCCGCCGCGGCAAAAAAGCTTTTTATTTCACAGCCTGCTCTGTCCGCAGCGGTAAAAAAAGTCGAAAAGCAGCTCGGTATAACCGTTTTCGACCGCTCCACAAATCCGATAACGCTTACGCAGGCGGGCAGAGTCTGCATAGAATCCATAGAGCAGATGCGAGCTCTGCAGCACAATATGCTCAATCAGCTGAACGACCTTTCGGAAATGAAAAGCGGCAGTGTTACGGTCAGCGGCGAAAACTTCATTTCGTCGTTTATCCTGCCGGAAATCATTCTGCGTTTCATGAACGTTTATTCCGGCATAAATATCGAACTGGTGGAGTCGCACACGCACGACCTGAAAAATCAGCTTCTTGACGAAAAGGTGGATATTCTCGTGGCGCACGATTTTGACCCGGAGCTTTTTGTTTCGTATCCGCTGTCGGATGAAACTCTGCTCCTGTGCGTACCCGTGGGTAATCCGATAAACGGGCATTTTGCCGACAAGGCTCTCACCGACAGCTGTTTTGCAACGGGGCGGTATCTCGAAAGGGACTGTCCCGCAGTGGAGCTTCGCGACTTTGCCGATGAAGATTTTTTGGTGCTCAAAAAGGGCAACGATATGTACACGCGAACGATGCAGCTTTGCGAAAATGCGGGTTTTCAGCCGAGAGTCAAAATTTTTTCCGACCAGCTGATGACGGCGTACAACATGTCCCGCGCGGGACTGGGACTCACGATAATCACCGACAACCTCATGCGCGCCGTTCACGGAACGTCAAAGTGCTGCATTTATAAGATTTCGGGCGAAAACACAAAGCGTAAGCTGTCGATAGGCTACAAGAAAAAACGCTACCCGTCACGCGCAATGGAGGCATTCGTGCAGTGCGCGAGAGAGGTGTATAAAATAAAGTAATGGATTCGGTATATCCATAGCTAAAAACAATTGTTTTTTAACAAAAAAAGACTTGATTTTCAGAAGCAAAAGACTATAATTAGGTAATATTTTATCAAAGGCGGTGCGGATTTGGTCGCTGCGGTCATTGTCGCGCTTGTAACAGGCGTCGTGCAGGTTTTTCTTCAGAACCTTGCGTTCGGTCTTCTGATTGGTAAACGGTACCTGCACGGCGGCGCCGTCGTATTTTTGAAAGCGGCGCTCTACGGTGCGGGTATTTTTGTTTTGCTTAAATTTTTCAGAGCGTTTGTTGTCGGAGCCGCTGTCGGCTTCGGAGCGGGCTTTTTTTCTGCGCTTGCCGTTGTTACGGCTGTGAGAATTATCACTTCCCGCAGGAAGGGGGAATAGGTTTTGGATAAAAAAACGGTAATCGAGGCGGCTTTCGGCGCAGTGATGTTCGCGCTGTGCCTTGTCGGATATCTTCGCGCGTCGCGCAAAAACGACGGCGAAGAGCTTACCAAAAAACAGAAACGTATCAAAAAGCTGTGGTTTGTCGGACTTATTATGGGCGCGTGGTTCCTGACGGGCGTGCTGATAACATGGTTTTCGGGCAAAAAATTCCATTTCGCGATAGATTTCGAAATGTTCAGCGAACGCGTTCCGCTGTTCGGACAGTTCACTTTGGCAAAAACAACGCTTATCGCCGCCGGCAGCTCTCTTGTTGTGATTTTACTGCTGCTGCTGTTCAGGATTTTCGCGATACGCAAATTTTCGGTCGATAAGCCTTCGGCGGTTCAGAACGCTGCGGAGGCGGCGATTGAGGCTGTCGATAAGTTTACGGCGGGTGTTGTCGGCGCGGATGCCGCAAGGGGACTTTCGCCGTACATGCTCGGTGTGGTACTGTTTATGCTCGGATGCGCGTTTTCGGAGCTTTTCGGATGCCGTGCGCCGACGTCCGACCTTACCTGCACGCTCGCGCTCGGACTGCTTACATTCGTGCTTCTGAACGTTTACGGCATAAAAAAGCACGGTGTTATCGGACGGCTTAAGTCCATGGGCGGTGCGGTGCCCGCAATGCGCCCCGTCATGATACCGCTCAAAGCCGTAAGCGATTTTGCGGTTCCCGTTTCGCTTGCATGCCGTCTGTTCGGCAACATGATAGGCGGAATGATGGTCATGGATCTGCTCAAGGGCGTTCTCGGCGGGTACGCGTCGGGTCTTCCCGCGATAGCCGGACTGTACTTCAATCTGTTTCACCCGATGATACAGATATACATTTTCGTTACACTTTCGCTCACGTTCATAAACGAAGCGATGGAATAAAAACAAACAACGTAATTTCTCAAAAACAAAAAACGTCATTTCTCAAAGGAAACAGGAGGAAAAATCATGAATTACATTGCTGCTGCCATTATTATGTTTGCCGTCTGCCTTGTCGGTTTCGGCATGTGCTTTGCCACGATAAAGTCGGTCGAATCGTCTGCGCGTCAGCCCGAAGCCGCGGGAAAAATACAGACCATTCTTCTTCTCGGCTGCGCCCTTGCGGAGTCGACGGCTATTTACGCGTTCGTTGTTGCACTTATTCTCGCGACCTCAAAATAACGTACACTGCAGAAAAGGAAGTGAGATAAATGGCGGATTTGCTTTCAAAGGATATGATAGCCGATCTCATACTCAACATCATAAATATTCTTGTGCTTTTCTTCGTTACGAAGGCACTGCTCTATAAACCCGTAAAAAAGTTTCTGAATGCCCGTGCCGAAAAGCTCGAAGCCGCACAAAAAGAAGCGGCTGACGCAAAAGCGCAGGCTCAAATGTCCAAAGCGAAGTACGATGCGGTGCTTTCCGATGCGGAAAAAGTGAGAACCGAAGCCGTCGAAAAGGCAGAAGCCGAAGCGAAAGCCGCAGCCGAGCGCATTCTTGCCGAAGCAAAGGCGCAGGCAGCCGATACCGTTGAAACGGGCAGAAAAAAAGCGGAGTCGGAACGCAAAAAAATACTCGACGGTGCAAAGGAAGATATCGTCGACGCAGCGCTTGACGCGACCGAAAAGCTTCTCGGGCGCGTCGTTGCGGATGAGGACAACCGGCGCATAATAGACGGCTTTTTTGGCTGAACGGAGGACGTCGGCTATGAAAAAATGTATTTTTACCGTTGCGCCGAGCATGTCGGATGCAACATATGAGTATCTGTGTAAAAAAGCCAAGGCAAAAATAAACACGGATGTCGAATTCGTAAGAAAAAACGACGAAGCCGTTATAGCCGGTTTTATTATGGAATACTGCGGCGAAGTAACGGATCTGTCGGTCGGCACACAGCTCGGCATGCTTAAATCGTACCTTGAGTCTCGGGAGGGGAACGCATGACGGACAGCATGAAAATAAGCGCGTTTCTGAAAAAACAGATAGAGGGCTTTACCCCCGCTCCCGTGTCGTACCGCAAGGGCACGGTTGCAAGGTCGGGCGACGGTGTCGTTAAGGTCGCGGGACTTCCCGGAAGACAGTACGGCGAGCTGCTTGAATTTGACGGCGGCGTTTTCGGTATGGTTTTTGACCTTGAGGAGGACGGCGCGGGTGCGGTGCTCCTCGACGGCGACGACAGAGTAAAGGTCGGCGACGGAGTGCGGGGTACAAATGTCGTCGCGCAGGTGCCTGTCGGACACGAGCTGCTCGGACGCGTCATTGACCCTATCGGCAGACCGCTCGACGGCAGGGCACTCAATGCGGACAAATATTACCCCGCGGAGCGTCCCGCTCCCGCTATTATTGACAGACGACCCGTCGACACTCCCATGATGACGGGACTTTTGGCTGTCGACAGCATGATTCCGATAGGACGCGGTCAGCGTGAACTCATAATCGGCGACCGCCAGACGGGCAAAACAACGATAGCTCTCGACAGTATAATAAATCAGAGCGACAAGGACATGATTTGCGTCTACTGCGCCGTGGGGCAGAAAGCGTCGAACGTCAGCGGCGCGGTCGACACACTCAAAAAGGCGGGCGCGATGAAATATACCGTCGTTGTTGCGGCAACAGCCGCCGACAGTCCCGCAATGCAGTATCTTGCGCCCTACTGCGCGTGTTCCGTTGCGGAATATTTCGAAGAACAGGGCAAGGATGTGCTGATAGTTTATGACGATCTGTCAAAGCATGCCGTGGCGTACCGCACCATTTCGCTGCTGCTGCTCCGTCCGCCGGGACGTGAGGCGTACCCCGGCGACATTTTCTATCTGCATTCGCGTCTTTTGGAGCGCAGCGCGTGCCTTTCGCATGAAAAGGGCGGCGGCAGCATAACCGCCTTGCCCGTAATAGAAACCACGGCGGGAGATATTTCGGCTTATATTCCCACGAACGTTATATCCATAACCGACGGGCAAATTTATCTTGAAAGCGACCTGTTCCATTCGGGAGTGCGTCCCGCCGTCAACACGGGTCTGTCGGTGTCGCGTGTCGGCAGAGCCGCACAGTACGGGGCGATGAAAGACGTGTCGGGCACATTGAGAATAGAGCTGTCGCAGTACCGTGAAATGGCGGTTTTCGCACGCTTCGGCAGTGATGTCGACCCCGCGACGAGACGTATGCTCGACAGGGGCGAAACGCTCGTGAATATCTTCAAGCAGGGCAGAAACGAGCCGTATTCGCTGTTTGACGAGGTCGCCCTGCTGATTGCATACAAGGCGGAATATTTTGACGGCATTAAACCGAAAAATTTCACGGCTGAAGTAAAAAGACTCCTCGGCGAGCTTGCCGAAAAGCTTCCCGATACGAAAAAAGCGGTGAACGAAACGGGCAATATGTCCGAAGAAACGAGGCTCCTTATCGAAACCGCCGTAAAAAGCCTGACGGGCGGCAGCGTGTCATGAGCGCGGGGGTAAGCGAGCTTAAGACAAGACTCGCAAGCGTTAAACAGACGCGGCAGATAACGAACGCGATGTATCTGCTCTCGGCATCGCGGCTCAAAAAACTCATGCCCGGTATGGGGTATGCCGTGAGTTATATGCAGAGTCTGCGCTCGTCGATGGCGGGAGTGCTGAACGCGTCAAATCTTGCCGATATGCACCAGCGTTTTATTGATATGGATTCGGACGGCACGGCTCTTATCGTGTCCGTTATGGGTGACAAAGGTCTTTGCGGCGGGTATAATTCGGCTGTCGCCGCGCTTACCGCCGAAAAAATGAAAGAGCACGAGGGAGCAAAGCTGTGCTGCTTCGGCTTCGTCGGCAAGGAGATACTGACGTCACGCGGACTTGTGCCGGACGCGACGCTGCCGGGTTCGTCGATGCATCCGAGTCCCGAGCTTGCGTCAAGACTGTCGGAAATTCTCATAGAAGAATACATTACCGACAAAATAAATGAGGTTTATGTCATTTTTACACCGTTTTCACACGGCGAAAAGTTGCCTGTCTGCATGCGCCTTCTGCCGCTTGTAAGGGAAGATTTTGCCGACGCGCAGCCGGTCAGGACGGCGGAGGAAATGATATTTGAGCCGTCGCCCGAGGCGGTGTTCGAACACATGGTGCCGCATTACTGCACGGCGATGATATACAACATGCTCGTGCAGTCCGCCGCATGCGAAAATGCGGCGCGAACGGCTGCAATGAAATCGGCTGCCGACAATGCCGACGAAATGATAAAACGGCTGCAGGCGGAGCTTAACGCGTCGCGTCAGCTTCGCATAACAAATGAGATAACGGAAATTTCGGCTGCGAAATCTTACGCGGCGGAGGAACGGTAAAATGGACAGTGTATATTCCGGAAAAATAATAAAAATATCCGGCCCCATAGTCGACATCAGATTTGAGGAGGGGAACGAACCGCCCATAAACGCACTTCTCAGCGAAACCGCATCGGGCAGACATATGGAGGTCGCCTCACATCTCGGCGGCGGCAGAGTCAGAGCCATTGCGCTCGAAGCTCCCGAGGGTCTTCGCTGCGGCATCGAGGTAACGGGCGACGGCAGCGGTATAACCGTTCCCGTGGGCGACAGCGTCATAGGCAGAGTCATAGACGTTCTCGGCCGTCCCATCGACGGCAAAGGCGAAATAAAAGCGCCCGAGCGCATGCCCATCCACCGCAAGGCTCCCACGCTTAACGAACAGCGTCCCGTCGACGAGCTGCTCGAAACGGGTCTTAAGGTTATAGATTTGCTTGTGCCGTATGCAAAGGGCAGCAAGATAGGTCTTTTCGGCGGTGCTGGCGTCGGCAAGACCGTGCTTATTATGGAAATGATTCACAATATTGCAACGGGTCACGGCGGATATTCGGTGTTTACGGGCGTGGGCGAAAGAAGCCGCGAGGGCAACGAGCTTATCCATGACATGGAAAACAGCGGCGTTATCGACAAGGCGGTATTGGCGTTCGGTCAGATGAACGAGCCGTCGGGGTCGAGAATGAGAGTCGCTATGTCGGGACTTGCCGAAGCGGAATATCTGCGCGATGTAAAGCACCGCGACGTGCTGCTGTTTATAGACAATATTTACCGTTTTGTTCAGGCGGGCAACGAAGTCAGCGCACTGCTCGGACGCATGCCCGGGGCGGTCGGTTACCAGCCGACGCTTGCACAGGAGCTCGGTGAATTGGAGGAGCGCATCGCGTCAACCGACAAGGGTTCGATAACATCGGTTCAGGCGGTCTACGTGCCTGCCGATGACCTTACCGACCCCGCTCCCGCTACGATTTTTACGCATCTCGATGCCACTACGGTGCTGTCGCGTGACATTGCGGAACAGGGAATATATCCGGCTGTCGATCCGCTCGAATCCTCGTCGCGCATGCTGCGTCCCGAGGTCGTCGGCGAAAAGCACTATGCGGTTGCGTCGGCTGTTACGGAGTGTCTTCAGCGTTATTCCGAGCTTAAGGACATTATCGCGATACTCGGCATGGACGAGCTGTCCGCAGAGGATAAGCTCACGGTAATGCGTGCGAGAAAGGTGCAGAAATTCCTTTCGCAGCCGACCCACGTCGCAAAGGCATTCACCGGTCAGGACGGACGTTTCGTAAAGCTTGAAGATACCGTCGAGGGATTCCGTAAAATAGTCGACGGCGAAGCGGACGACGTACCCGAAAATGCTTTCTTTATGGTCGGCACATTTGAAGAAGCTCTCGAAAAGGCAAAAACTCTGTAAAAAATATCTGTGCTCCGCAGCACGTACGGGAGGCGGTCAAAACGGACGGAAACACATATAAAGTAAACATTTTCACACCCGAAAAGCAGTTTGAGTCGGGCGAATATACGTCGTTCGTATGCCGCGGACTTGACGGCGAGATATGTATAATGAAAAACCATATGCCCATGGTGCTTGCCGTCGATGTCGGAGTGGTAACGCTTACCGACGGCAGCGGCGAAAAACATACAGCCGTGTGCGGCTCGGGATATCTGGAGATTAACAAAAACGAACTTGACGCATTCTTTGACTGCTGTCAGTGGGAAACGGATATCGCGCACGCAAAGGAAGAAGCAAAACGCATCCGCCTTGCCGAGCAGGAAAGTCTCCGAGAACACCGCAGAAATGCGGTGGAGCTTGTGAGAACGGTTGCCGAGCTTTCAAAGAAACAGAATTTTTAATGACACTGAATTCAAAAAGGACTGTAAAGAGCTTCGGTTTTTTACGGTTCTTTTTTTGCGGATACGGATGTATACGCCTGCCCCTTCGAATATACGGCTGTATCTTCAATGCCGCACGTCGGGTTATCCGTATTGCTCGGATGCATTTTTTCGGCAGCGGCGCGTATATTTTTGCACAACGAAAAAAATACGGGATTTATATTGCTTTATACCGTGTACTTATGATAACATATATTACGGCAAATGTCCGAAATAACAACGAACGGAGAATACCGATGAGAGATTTTATAAAAGCGGCGGCTCACGTAAAGCCGAACGAAAATCAGCTGCGTCTGATAACCGAGACACCGTTTTACGCATTTTTTCATTTCAGTCCCAACACCTATACCGATTTGGAATGGGGCGACGGAACGGAATCCTGTGAAATTTTCAATCCCGTTGAGCTTGACTGCGACCAGTGGTGCGAGACTGTAAAGAACGCGGGTATGAAAGGTGCGGTCATAACGGCAAAGCATCACGACGGATTTTGTCTGTGGCAGACCGCATATACCGAACACAGCATAAAAAACAGTCCTTACAAAAACGGAAAGGGCGACATCGTGCGTGAATTTTCCGATGCGTGCCGCCGTCACGGACTGAAATTCGGTTTTTATCTTTCCCCTTGGGACAGAAACAATCCGCTTTACGGTACGCCGGAATACAACGACTATTATAAGGCACAGCTTACCGAATTGCTTACAAACTACGGCGAGGTTTTCCACGTCTGGTTCGACGGCGCATGCGGCGAAGGTCCCAACGGCAAAAAGCAGGAGTACGATTTTGAGGGATATTTCGAGCTTATTCGCAAATATCAGCCGAAAGCCACGGTTTTCAACGACCGCGGCCCCATTCGCTGGTGCGGAAACGAAGCCGGCTCGTCATACTATGCGCAGTGGTCTGTAGCTCCCGTTGAGCTGTGTCCGTTCTGCGAACCGCAGACAGGCGCGGGACCGTACAAGGGCAGCCTTGACTATATGTTTAACTGGGATAACAACATCGGCGCGATAAGCAACATCGTTTATTCGAAGGGTCTTGTCTTTGCGCCTGCCGAGGTCGACATGTCCATTCGCGACGGCTGGTTCTACCACGCCAATCAGGAACCGCATTCGCTCGACCGCCTTTTCACCACATATATAAACTCTGTGGGAAACAACTCCACATTTATACTCAACGTTCCGCCGATGCCGAACGGCAAGCTCGACGACAGAGATGTAAAACGTCTCAACGAGCTCGGTGAGAAGCTGAGAACCGAATTCGGCAAAAACATTGCCGAGAATGCCGAATTTACGGCGGAGCCGTACTGCGGCAGCGACACGCAGGCAACGCTTGAAATAAAGCTGGACGGCGAATACGATATTCACTATGTCGATTTTTGCGAGAATATAGCCGAGGGACAGCGTATTGAAGCCTTCAAGGTGCAGGTAATCGACGAATTCGGCAAATGGGCGGAGCGTGCAAGCGGCACAACGGTAGGTTCACGCAAGATAGTGAAGATAAACAACGTCCGCACCGACCGTCTGCGCATTCTTGTTACGGCGGCACGCGATACACCCGAATTCGGAACGGTAAAGGTATACGGAGAATAAGAGAGAACGGCGCAATGAAAATTTCAACCGAAATAAGCTCGTCCGCCGCACATGTCGGCAACGAAAGGGCAATCGAGTATGCCGCAAAAGCCGGATTTGACGCGTGGGATTTCTCTATGTTTGATATAGCCGAGTGCGATAGGCAAAGAATGGTTCTTATTCCGAACGACTGTCCCGCGTTCGGAGCGGATTACGTTTCGTATTGCCGCAGGCTGAAAAAAACGGGACTTGACAGCGGCATTGTATGCAATCAGTCGCACGCGCCGTTTCCGTCCTGCGGAAAAACCAGCATCGACGTACTCAAACGCGCAATAGAATGCACTGCGGAGGCGGGCGGCGAAATATGCATTATTCACCCGGGCAACAATTCCTCCGCCGAAGAAAACGCGGAAATGTACGGACTGCTTTTGCCGTTTGCAAAACAGCACGGGGTAAAGATAGCGACCGAAAACATGTGGAATTGGAGTTCGGAAAAAGGGCATGCCGTTTCTGCCGCATGTTCGGACGAAAACAGCTTTAACGCGCATCTCGATGCGGTAAACGATCCGTTTTTTGTCGCGTGTCTCGATATCGGTCATGCGGAAATGCGCGGACTTAACACGAGCGCGGAAAACATGATACTTGCGCTGGGCGATCGCCTGCAGGCACTTCATATTCACGATAACGACCGTTTGCACGATTCGCATCAGATACCGTTTTCGATGGATATCGACTTTACGAAAGTTGTTGCGGCTCTCAAAAAAATAAATTACAGCGGTTATTTTACCCTTGAGTGCGATTCATATCTCGGCGCGTTCAATGCCGAGAATGTACTCGACGGTCTTAAAGACATGTCACGCGCCGCGCGCCGTCTTGCGGATATGTTCGATTCGGCGCAATAATTTTGACATGAACGTATTATTTTGATTTTACCGCGCATCATAACGGCGAAAGGATATGATGCGCAGTGAACAAGAGCAAAAAAACAAAATCCGAACAGCTTCTTCGGTACGACCGAAAGGTTAAAGAAGTCTCGCCGGCTTCGCCTTTATTCAAAGACTGTGTAAAGGCGTTTTTGGTCGGCGGGACTGTTTGCGTTATCGGCGAAGCGTTTTACTGTTTTTATTCCTATCTGGGTGTATCGGAGAAGAACAGCGTCACCGGTGTATCGGTAACGCTGATAGTCATTGCCGCCGCACTCACGGGGATAGGCGTTTTTGATAAAATAGCAAAGCATGCGGGCGCGGGAACGGTCGTTCCGATAACGGGCTTTGCCAATTCCGTGGCGGCGCCGGCTATCGAGTTTGCGACCGAAGGACACATTACGGGTACAGCCGTTAAGATGTTCTCGATTGCAGGCCCCGTAATAGTTTACGGCAGTGCCGCAGCATCGCTTTACGGTCTTATTTATTACTGCTTTTGCTGAGGTGTGCCGTATGAGAAAAAAACGAATTACCGTTCTCCCCGACATGCCCGTTATCGTCGGCGCGGCAGGTGTCGTCGGACAGACCGAGGGCAGCGGTCCCCTTGCGGACAGGTTCGATTATATTTTTGAAAACGACGGCATGGGAGAAAGCACATGGGAGTCCGCTGAAAAGGCTCTGTGCCGAAAAGCATTTGAAACGGCGATAGCCAAAAGCGGACTCGCATATGACGATATAGGAATTGTTTTCGGCGGCGACCTTGTCAACCAGTGCACCCCGAGTGCGTTCGGACTGAAGGACTTCGGCGTTCCGTTCGCGGGACTTTTCGGCGCGTGCTCCACCTTCGCGCTCGGCATGGCTCTCGCCGCAATATCAGTCGACCGCGATATTTTTCCGTATGCCGCCGCAGAAGCGTCCTCTCACTTTTGCTCGGCTGAAAAGCAGTTCAGGATGCCGCTTGAATACGGAGGACAGCGTCCGCCTACGTCACAGCGTACGGTATCCGGCGCGGGCGCGTGTATTTTGGGCAAGCGCGAAAGCGGTGTGTGCGTCAAAAAGGTCATGTTCGGCAGAATCTGCGACAGAGGTGTTACGGATGCGGCGAATTTCGGCGCGGTCATGGCTCCCGCCGCAGCAGACACCGCAGCGGCATTTTTGACAGAAACCGCCACGGTTCCGTCGGATTACGGAATGCTTCTGACGGGCGACCTCGGCAAGGTCGGCAGTGAGCTTATGACGCAGCTCATGCTTGAAGAACACGGAATTGATATTTCGGGTATGCAGACCGACTGCGGTAATATTATATATGATGCCCGCCGTCAGGACGTGCACTGCGGCGGCTCGGGATGCGGCTGTTGTGCAAGTGTTGTCGCGTCGCATATTTATAAGCGCATCGCCGACGGCGAAACGGACGACGTCCTTTTCATAGGTACGGGTGCGCTGATGTCCCCCTTGAGCGCATTGCAGGGCGATACCGTTCCGGGAATAGCGCACGCGGTGCTTATCGGCAGAAAGGAGAGCCGCGCATGACCGCAGATAAAGCTTTCGCTGCCGTGACGCGTGACCTGCGTCTTATAAATTTTGCGGTCAAAGCCGTGCGTGCTGTTCGCTTTACGGGCGCGGTGATAGGAATTGCGGCTGTTGTGCTGACGGCTGCCGATGCCGTCAGACTGATAAAAAAATAAATTCTTACGCCGCATACCCAACGGTATTCTTGATTTTTCCGAAGCGTATTGACAACATTTTTCGCTGCGTATATAATATCCGTAGCTTTTTACGGAGAGGAACTGAAAAATGACGAACGATAAAAATTTGACCTTTCGCGGAGTTTATTCGGGAGGGGTCGGACGCAGCGATTACCTAAAGCTTATAGAAGACAGCCTGTCGATGCTTCACGCAAATCCGCGTTTGCCTTATTTGAAGATGCTTTATAATGCCGAGTGGGACACCTTTAAGGAGGGTTTTATTTGGGGCAGCGGCTTCTGGATGCAGAACAGCTACGGCTTCATATACGGCGCAATACCGATTCTTTCGCAAAGTCATCGCAGAACACTTCAAAATTCGCTCGACCTGTTTTGGGACAGAATCGGAGACGGGCACCGCATCGGTACAGACAACGGAGTGCCGAACGAACAGACGTGCTTTAATGTCTGCGCTCCCGACGGCTCTCTCGGCGACTGTGTGCTCCCCGAGGGGATAGTTTACCGTCAGGGAGACGGACCTCACGAGCTTTATGACTGGTTTTACGAAGCGACAGCGTGCGGGGTTCTGCTTGAATGCGAGCTGCTGATGTTTGAACGCGACGCAGAGGCTGCGCGCAGGTATATCCCGCTCATGCGCAGATCCATGGAGTTTATAGAGGGTGCACGTGCGGAGAACGGACTTTTCCTTGCGGGCGCATCGGCAAATCTGCTTGCGCCGAGCTACGGCGGTTCGTTCGACGAAGAGACAAAAACTCTCGGCAAAGCATACTTGACGGGACTGTCGGTCACATACGGTGCCGCACTGAAGCGCTTTATCGAAGTCGCGCGTTTTGTCGGCGACGGCGAGCTCGAAGCTCTTTGCCGCGACAGATATGAAAAAACACGCAATGCACTGCCGCTGCTTCTTACGGACGAGGGGTATCTTGTCAAGAGCATGGATCCGGACGGCACGCGCCACGGTGTTTACGGCGCGGAGAAGCACGGATATTTTGAGGCAGTCTGCAATGTCGATGCCGTTGCGCACGGTATGGTGACAAAGGAAACCTCACGGAAGATATACCGAAAAATTGCCGAGACGGAGGGCATTCGTCCCGCAGGCATTATCTGCAACAACTATCCCGCGCTCGACGATTCTATTTTCCGTTATCTCGATCGCGACGAGCTTCGCACGGTGTTTTGCCACCGTCCCGGCAACTGGGTGGACGGCGGCTGCTGGGCAACGGTCGAAGGACGCGCAATAATCGCGTATTTCGAAACGGGACATCCGGACGACGCATTCCGCGCTGCGGATTACTATATGCGTTGGGCGGAGGACTACCGTCAGGATCAGCCGCTGAGTCAGTGGGGCTTCAATACCTGCAACTCTTGGCAGTTAGAGGATTGTGAGCACGACGGCCACGACAAAATCGGCAGACCTGTCAGCGTGATTATTGATGCCTTTGCTCCCGTATCGTGCCTCGTACGCGGTCTCTTTTCTTACATACCGTCTGCGGACGGACTTGAGCTGCGCGTAAATCTGCCGCGAGAAATCGAATATTACACTCAGCATGAGCCGATATATTTCGGCAGTCATGCCCTGCGTGTGCGTGCGGCGGCGGGTAATGCCGAACCGAAGGCATATCTGAACGGTGTCGAGGTCGGACGGGCAGTCGACGGCAGCGAACGAAGCGTGTTTATTTCGGAAAGCGAAATGCACGGTGACAGTATTGATTTGTTTATCGACATGAGCGGCAGCGGATACCGTCCCGAAGCTGTTGAAGCCGCACCTCGTCCCGTATACGACCCCGAGGGTGTCCCCGAGGATATTGCCGAAATATTCAAAAAACTTAAAGACCGTGACGATGAAGATTCCCGCGAAATATGCGATATGGTGCGAGCCGCTGCGGAGCGTCGCAGACTTCCGTTCGATTCGGAAAACTTCCGTCCGATGACACCCGACAAAATCGAAGAAATTATCAAAATATATGATGATTCCGTTCGCATTGCCGCTGCCCGTAAAGGCTGAAACGGCAGAAAAGCCGTGTAATTCTCGGAGCCTTGTCGGCTTGCGGCAGCATCGCCGAAATTTTTCGGAGCATTCCGTCAAGCTGCAAAAAAAAGAATACATTGCAAAACGGTGAGAGTCGGCTTTACGCCGCTCCGCCGTTTTTTCGTACGCAGAGACATGGGTTCTCCGCCGCGTTATACGGATGATTTTGCCGCTCGGAACCTGTCGGAGCAGACGAATAACCGTGAATGCAAAAAATCCACCCTGACCGTGCGGTCGGGGCGGATTAAGTCGGCTTTTTTACTTTACGATCGGAACTCTGTTAACGAAATTTTCGAGCCATTTGCCGTCGTAGCAGTCACGCGCACGCAGAACGACTTCATCGTCGTAGACCTCAACGGCAAAGCCGACTCCCGTGTTTTCGCCCGTGGGGTCGTCGTCGGCGATATCCGTAAACTTGGGAACATTCAGCACGTGAAGAACATTGCCGTTTGCGTAATAATAATCATAGAAGCCTGCGCCTGCGTTCAGCGTCCAGTGCGTATGCCCGAAGATGTAGAAAACATTCTTGTACTCGGAGAGAATTTTCTCTATCGAGCCGAGAAATTCGCCCTTTTCGACAACCAGCGGATGATGGTTAAAAACGAATATCGGCTTGCCGTCGGCAGACGCGAGCTCCATTGCTTCTTTCAAAAAGTCGAGCTGTGCCTGTGTTACAGCCATTTCGTGCACGGTCGATTCTTCGGTCGCAAGGAAAATGAAATAGCAGCCGTTGATTACTTTGTAATAGTACGGCTTTTTGATATCGGCATTAAGAAATGCGTTGTTGTAGTCGACAAATCTTTTGGAGAGCTTGGCGTAATCGCCTTCGCCGTTGCCCGCGTCATGGTTGCCGAGCGCGACCAAAATATTGTCGGCGGGAGACACCTTGTTCAGTGCGCCGTAAAAGAACATGCTTTCGATGTCCTGCCCGTTCATGGTGTTGTCGCCGAGGAAAACGGCGGCATCCGTACCTGCCGAATTGTTTTTGATGTCATAGAGCATTCTGCTGAAATTTTTGAATTTCCCGTACTGATTGCCCTCAATGTGTACATCGGAGGCTACAAAAAAGTTCAGGCTGCAATTTTCTCCGTCGAGAACGGTGTGCGGGTCGGCGCCGTTTTTGCTTACACCCAAAAACATTATTCCGACAAGCAGCATTGCGAAAAACTTGCGTATTGCGTAGAGTGTTGTCATTGTCGTTTCTCCTTTTCGTCCTTTAAAATTTTATATGCCTTAAGCACGGCTGCCTGTGTTTTGCCGTCCTTAATGCTGCCGTTCATTATTTCACCGACGAGAGCTTCGAGGGGAATTTTACCGTTTTCGATAAATTCGTCGTCATCTGTGTCGGTGCTGCCGAAATGCAGTCCGCGCGCCATATACATG
>CAVFAD010000029.1:0-22117 GCA_963620305.1 Bacteroidaceae bacterium
CTTCAAGGGAGAGTACAAAAAGGTTGAAGAAGAGGTTAGCAAAGACTTGGCAAATAAGAACAAGTAAAAGATCAGCAGTAATCTCGGACCAATGCAAAACATTTTTTGAAAAGAGGTGCAAATATGAAGTATTTTGAAATGATGAAGGATTTCATCGACGGTCTGTCAGGGCTTATCAAGCGTGCTATCGCGACGATCAAAACGTTTGTAGAAAGCTGGAAGAAGCCTTTCGATGTTACACCTTATCCTGAGGATGGCTCAAACAACGCAAACGCCGAATAAGTTTATTTACCGATTTTTACCGCAGTAAAGAAAAGAGGTGCAAGATATAATGGATAATTTCTTTGAAAAAATCCTTGCTTTTGTCAATGTTATCGCCGAGTTCTTCAAAAGACTCTTCACATGGAAAGAGAAAGATTTTGACGCAGCCATGAGCACTATTGAGCAATACAGCAAGCAGGGCAACCCGGATCCGGATGCAAAGGAAGCATAAAAAAGGGTCGTTGGGTCTTTTCGAAAACAGTCTTTAACAGAAAAGAGGTGCAAGTGTAATGGATAAAATATCAATTAACGATGTTGTTGAGAAGATAAGAGAGACTATTGAAAATCTTATTAACCTTCTCAAAGATTTCTTCGCAAGGTTCGACGTAAGACCGAACTATGAGAAGACAGACAAATGGACTGATAAGTATCCCGATGAAGCGTAATTGCTTTTAAATCGGTTTCATAAGATTTTCATTTGAAAATTATGCATAATTAAAAAACAGCTCCTTGAGGGGGCTGTTTTTTTGCCGTGCTGTCCCTGTCCACGGAGTGTCCGTGCGGAGAACAAAGCTAATGCCTGATAAATTTCTTTGTTTTCGGCAGACTGTACTGTGAGGTTATGGGAAACACCCCGAGCTTAAAGCGGGAGGTTCCTGCCGTGACACAGACGGCAGAAAATGCAGGAGCACCGAAAAGCTGCTCCGATTTGAGAATTAACGACACAAAAGCCGAGGCTCGTGAAAGAACCTCGGCTGAGCTTTTTGCCGAACAGCTTCGTTAATTGCTTGCTGTCGGGCATATTTTTTATAAAACTGCTTAAAATACTTGAAAAACAAAGTAAAATGAGATAAAATATATATGTCGGGAGGTGATATGTACGGAACGTTATTTTCAATTGATAAAAATGGGTTGTTTCAACCGAAATGAAGTTGCGGCTTTAACAGGCAATCTTCGCACAGCCGACAGCCTTTTGTATTCGTATAAAAAAAGAGGTATAATCGAAGCGGTTCGTCACAATTATTATGTTGCGCTCAGTCCCGAAAACAATCAACCCGTGTGCAGTCCGTATCAGCTTGCCTCAAACATATCACCGAGCTCTTATGTTTCGCATCATTCCGCATTTGAGTTTTACGGAATGGCAAATCAGGTTTTTAATGAAATATATGTTGCTTCGGATTCTAAATTTTCCGATTTTGACTTTGACGGAAAGCATTTTAAGTATGTCAGCTCCAAAACTCTTGAGGGGGTGAAAAATTACGGCTCTGTTCGCGTGACGGATTTGGAACGGACGATAATCGACAGCATAAAGGATTTTTCGAAAATAGGCGGTCTTGAGGAGCTGTACTGCTGCATGGATGCAGTGACATCCGTGTCTGTTGAAAAGCTCCTGAAATACTTAGAAATATACAACACAAAGTTTCTGTGGCAAAAGGCAGGATTTGTTTTATCGCGCTTTCCGCACATACGGATAAAAAACGGCTTTTTTGACATTTGCAAAAAAAATTCACCGAATGAGCCGCGGTATCTTTACAGTGACTTAAAAAACGAAAAGCATGTTCTTTCACGCGAGTGGAACCTGTACGTTCCCGATAATATATTAACATCACCGGGAGGAAACGCCGTTGTTTGATTATACAAAAAATGAGCTTGCCGAAAAAGCAAAGGAATTAAATTTTGTCCGCGATACCCTCGAAAAGGTTTTGCGCCTGTCCGATATTTTGAGCTTTTTGAATGAATCCGCACTCCCTAAAAGCTATCTTGTCTTAAAGGGAGGGACGGCAATAAATTTGGCAGTGTTTTCATTGCCGCGCCTTTCGGTCGATATTGATTTGGATTTTTCTCAAAACTTACCGCGTGAGGAAATGATGTCTGCACGTGAAAAGGTAACCGATGCCGTCAAAGTATATATGGCGGGACAGGGATATAATTTAAGTCCCGCAAGCAAATATTATCACAGTTTGGATTCTTTTGTGTTTACATATGTTAATCTCGGCGGTGTAAAGGACAATATAAAGATAGAAATAAACTATTCCTTGCGCGCTCACATTTTTGAACCGTCACAGAGAAAAATGTTCGCTCCGGAATTAAATAACGGAAAACTGATAACAACTCTCGCTCCGACGGAGCTGTTTGCAGCAAAGATCAATGCCCTCTTGGGACGCGCGGCAGCAAGGGACTTGTATGATATTCATAATATGATAGCTTTTCGGGTGTTTGACGAAGCCGAATATTCGTCGCTGCGTAAATGCGTTGTATTTTACACAGCCGTTTCGCAGGAAAAAATCTCACCCGATTATAGCTTTGAACGGCTGAATGCAATTACCGTCCGAAAAATTAAAACAGATTTGCTGCCCGTGATAAAACGCGGAGAGTTTTTTGAGCTTGAAGCCGTAAAAAAAGAGGTTGAGAGCTTTTTGCGCTCTCTCTTGACGCTGACACCGGAGGAACACGCTTTTTTGGAACTCTTTGCAAAAAAAGAATATCATCCGGAGCTTTTGTTCGATGACAGTGACGTGTTAAACAGGATTGCAGATCACCCTATGGTTAAATGGAAAGTGCAGGAGCACTGAAAAGCTGCTCCGATTTGAGAATTAACGACACAAAAGCCGAGGCTCGTGAAAGAACCTCGGCTGAGCTTTTTATGTTGTTTTGCCTGTGCTTATTCGGCGTCGCTCTTGGCGGCTTCTTCCGCCTTTGCCTGCGCTATCATGTCATCAATTGAGAGCACTGCGGGAGCCTCGTCAACGGCAGCTTCTTCCGGTGCAGCCTTTTCGGGAGCGGGAAGGAGAGCCTTTATCGAAAGGCTGATGCGCTTTTTGTCGAAGTCGATATCGGTGATAAGAACTTCAACCTCGTCGCCTATCGAGAGAACGTCCTGCGGCTTGTCGATGCGCTCGTTTGCAATCTGCGAAATGTGGATAAGTCCTTCCATTTTTGGGAATATTTCCGCAAATGCGCCGAAAGTGGTCATTCTGACTATCTTGACCTTTATTTTGCTGCCGACGGGATAATCTCTCTTGAGAATTTCCCACGGATTATCCTCGGTCTTTTTGTAGCCGAGAGAAATTTTCTTCTTCTCGCGGTCAAGAGCCTTGACATAAACGTCAACCGTATCGCCGACGTTTACGATTTCGGACGGATGCTTGATGCGTTTCCACGAAAGCTCGGTTCTGTGAATCATGCCGTCAACGCCGGGAGCAAGCTCCACGAATGCGCCGTAGTCGGTGAGTGATTTGACAACGCCCGTGAACTTCTGTCCCTCTTCGACCTCTGCCCAGAACTTGTCCTGAGCCTCCTTGCGGACGGACTTCATAGCCTCGCGAATCGAGCCGACGGCTCTGCGGCGGCGTTTGTCGATGTCGATAACTACGAACTTAACTGTCTTGTTGAGCATGTCCTCAAGTCTGCCGTTTCTCGGAACGGTGGAAAGTGAAGCGGGTATAAAGATTCTTACGCCGTTTGTATAAACAATGAGGCCTTTGCTGATTACTTCGACAACATTACCCTCAAGAATCGTTCCCTCCTGATTTGCTTCAACGACAGCATCCCAATAACGGATGGCATCATAACGGCGCTTTGAGAGCATTATTGTGCCCTCGGCATCGTTGGTTTTCATGATGATGAGGTTAAGCTCGTCGCCCACCTTAAGCTCCTGTGCGGGGTCGGCAGTGGGATCTGCGCTGTACTCATCTATCGGAATGTAGCCTGTCTGCTTTCTGCCGATGTCGACCTGAATTTCGTTGGGGGCGATTCTCATGACCGTGCCCACGACCTTTTGGTCATTGCTCATGCTGTTGAGGGATTCCTCAAGAGCCTGCTCGAAGGACATATCTTCGGATGTTACGGCAGCTTCGGCCTGTCCTGCGGTTTCCGCTGCTGTCGAGATGTTTTCGGTAATCTCAGCCATTGTTGTTAAAACCTCCTTAATAGTACCGCTCGGAGTGGACGCTCCGGCAGTAACTCCGATCGAACGGACGCCTGATAATTTAATTTCGGATAGTTCCGTCACGTCCTCGATAAGATATGTCGGACAGTGTCGGCTGCACAGCTCCCACAGCTTTTTCGTGTTTGAGCTGTTCCTGCCGCCGATAACTGTCATCATATCATTCTTTGCCGAAAGCCTCATGGCTTCCTCTTGACGCAAAGCGGTAGCATTACATATTGTATCAAATATTTCGAGATTTGTATATACTTTTTTTGCAAATTCCTCACATTTTTTAAATTCGTCGGCTGAAAAAGTCGTCTGCGAAACCATACAGACGGGTTTTTGTACAAGTTCACCGTGTTCTGTCGTAAGTCTTTTCAGCGCGTCAAGGCTGTTTATGACAAAAACCTCGGATTTTGCATAGCTTTTTATGCCCAGCACCTCGGGGTGCGCGGGGTCGCCCGTAATTATTACGGCTGCGCAGCTGTTTGAGCGGCTTTCGACGATGCGGTGTATCTTTTTGACAAACGGGCAAGTGCCGTCGACCGTTTGTGCGGTTTTCGCTTCAATCTGCGCCTGAACTTCACGCGGGACACCGTGCGCCCGTATGACGAGCGTTGCGTTTTCGGGTATGTCCTCAACGCTGTTTACGGCATACACGCCCTTTTCTTCAAGATGCTTTATAAAACCGGGATTGTGTATAAGCGGTCCGAAGGTGCAGACACGCGCGCCGGAATCGATCAGCTTTTCGACGCAGTCCACCGCACGCGCCACGCCGAAGCAGAAGCCTGCCGTTTTGGCAACCGTGATTTTTACCGACAACTTATTCACCGCCCTTTTCTTCTGCCGGAATTTCGTCCGCAAGCTCCGTTATGCGGCTGACTACCTCGTCAAGCGTCAGCTCGGAGCTGTCGAGCAGCACCGCGTCGGGAGCTGCCTTGAGCGGTGCCGCCGCACGGTGCGAATCGTTGTAGTCGCGCTGCTTTATTTCGTCAAGGAGCGCACCGTATTCCATGGGTGTGCCCTTTGCCGCAAGCTCGTCAAAGCGTCTTTTTGCTCTGACCTCGGCTGATGCCGTCAAAAATATTTTAAGCTGCGCGTCGGGCAGTATCACCGTGCCGATGTCTCTGCCGTCCATTATAACATTATTTCTTTTTGCAATATTTTTCTGCAAATCGAACAGAAATGCGCGTACTGCGGGGATAGCCGAAACGTTTGAAGCCGCCATGGATGCCTCAGGCTTGCGTATTGCGTCGGACACGTCCTCGCCGTTCAGAAGAACGTGCTGAATGCCGTCCTCGAATTTTAATTCCGCCGTTATTTCGGGCAGCATCGCAGCCACCTTTTCACGGTCGTCGGTCTGAATTCCGCGCCGTAATGCCGCAACACCGACGGTGCGGTAGAGTGCTCCCGTGTCGACATAAATAAAACCGAGTTTTGCGGCAGCCATTCTCGCCGCCGTGCTCTTGCCCGCGCCCGCAGGTCCGTCGATTGCAATATTTATCATGATACCGTTCTCCTTTTAACGTTGTCCGAAAAGCAAAAAATATGAAGGCTGCCCGAGAGAGCCGCAATCGTGTAAAGGCGAATCACACGCTTTTTCCCGCTGCCGCTCCCGTCGAAAAAGCTATCTGCAGATTAAATCCGCCCGTGTAAGCGTCTACGTCTATGACTTCGCCCGCAAAAAACAGTCCCTCGCATTTTTTCGACTGCATCGTTTTCGGGTCGATTTCGTTTACTTTTATTCCGCCCGACGTGACGATAGCTTCTTCGATCGGGCGCACTTTTTTGACGGTGAAGGTCAAATTTTTCAGCAGATATACGATTTCCCTGCGTTCGTCGCGCGTTATGCCGTTGACGTGCTTTGACGGGTCGATGCCGCTTTTCTCCGTTATGACGGGCACGAGCGATTTCGGCAGCAGTCCGCGCAGAACGGTCGGCAGTCCCTTTGTCGGAGCTGCGGCAAAATCGCGTATAAGCCGTTCGTCGAGCTTTTCCTCGGCCAGCGCGGGTTTCAGGTCGAGTGTGCACATGTAGCGTCCCGGGGTTATGTCGCGCATGTGTGACGATGCGCTCAGTATCATCGGTCCCGATACTCCGAAGTGAGTGAACAGCATCTCGCCGAAGTCCGAATACACTTCTCTGAATTTTTCTTTGTCGTAAACCGACAGAGATACGTTTTTCAGTGACAGACCCGTGCAGTCTCTGCACCATTCGTCCTCCGTTTCGAGCGGAACGAGCGAGCCCTTGGGCGGTGTGACCGTGTGACCGACGCTTTCGGCAAGCGCATACCCGTCACCCGTCGAGCCTGTGAGCGGATACGATTTTCCGCCCGTTGCGATAACGACCGCATCGGCGGCAATCACCGTGCCGTTTTCCGTCACGACACCCGTTATTTTGCCGTTTTCCGCGACAAGCGACGAAACCCGCGTGTCGGTTATTATTTTTGCGCCGCCTGTTTTTGCGAATTTTACGAGCGCGTCCACGATGTCGACCGCCTTGTCCGATTCGGGAAAAACGCGGCTGCCGCGCTCTATTTTTAAGGCAACACCCATTTCTTCAAACAAATCCATCGTATCGGCGGGCATAAAGCGTGAAAATGCGCCGTAAAGAAAGCGGTTGTTCACGGGAACCGCGTCCATAAGTTCGTTTATCAGCGTGCATGCGTTCGTGACGTTGCAGCGTCCCTTGCCCGTTATCATCAGCTTTCGCGCGGGACGGGAATTGCGCTCGAGCACCGTTACGTCAAGTCCGCGTTTTGCGGCAAAACCCGCTGCGGTGAGTCCCGCCGCGCCGCCGCCTATAACAAGAATTTTTTTCATGACTGTCTTTGATTTCCTTTTCCGTTGCTTTGTGCGGTGTTCGCACCGAAAACAATTTTAACTTTGAATTTTTTGCCGCATTTCGGGCATTGCGTAGTGTGCTTGCCTTTGACTTTTTTAAGCCGCAGCAGTGCGCCGCACGAGGGACAGCTTCTGTAAGCGTGGCTGCGGTCGGAGAAACCTGCCTTTATCCTGTAAAACATCGGCAGTGCGCGTGAACAAAACTGCAGATACCGTTCATTTTCGAGTGTTCGCGCCGCAATGTCGCGCGAGAGTATTCTGTAAAGCGCGATAAGATACATAACCGTATTCAAAACGGAAAATACCGTGCCGAGCCAATGCCACGGAGTCAGCCGCGACAGAAAACACAGTGCCCAAAAAACGAGCGAAATCAAAACCAGCAGGCGCGAAAGTCGGTCAAAACCGTAGCGTCCTTGCATAAATTGTGATAATTTATTGCGAAAAGAATCCATCGGATAGCACCCTTTCAATTCGGTCGCGCCTATTTTATCACATTTTCAAGATTACTGCAATTAAATATTGATTTTTTCGCCGATTGTATTTATAATTGTGACTGAATATAATTAACGGAGGCATAAAACAATGTTAGTTTCAGCAGCAGAAATGCTCAAAGCAGCAAAAGCCGGCAAGTATGCCGTAGGTCATTTTAATATCAACAACCTCGAATGGACAAGATGCATTCTTGAAGTCGCGGAAGAGCTTCATTCTCCCGTTATTCTCGGTGTTTCCGAGGGTGCGGTCAAGCATATGTGCGGTTTTAACACCGTTGCGGCAATGACAAAGGAAATTCTTAAAACTCTCGGCACGACCGTTCCGGTTGCGCTTCACCTCGACCACGGCACATACGACGGCGCGTATGCCGCAATGAAGGCAGGCTTCTCGTCGGTAATGTTCGACGGCTCACACTATACCATCGACGACAATATCACCCGTACAACGCAGATAATCGCGGACGCAAAGGCTCTCGGCATATCGGTTGAAGCAGAAGTCGGCGCAATAGGCGGCGAGGAAGACGGCGTTATAGGCGGCGGCGAGGTCGCAGATCCCGACGAGTGCAAGCGCATTGCCGATCTCGGTATCGATATGCTTGCCGCAGGCATAGGCAACATCCACGGCAAATATCCCGAAAACTGGCAGGGACTCCGTTTTGACGTTCTTGCAAAGATTCAGGAGAAGACCGGCGCAATGCCTCTCGTTCTTCACGGCGGCACGGGTATCCCCGCAGACATGATTAAAAAAGCAATTTCTCTCGGCGTTTCGAAGATAAACGTTAACACCGAGTGCCAGCTTGCTTTCGCTGCGGCAACAAGAAAGTACATCGAGGAAGGCAAGGATCTTATCGGCAAGGGTTATGACCCCAGAAAGCTTCTTGCACCCGGCTGCGAAGGCATCAAGGATACCGTCAGAGAAAAAATGGAGCTTTTCGGTTCCGTCAATAAGGCATAAAAAATGGATAAGGCTTTTTATGCCGATAAGGCGGAAAAGCTGTTTCGCGAAGGCTGCAACTGCTCACAGGCGGTTTTTGCAGCCTTTTGTGACGTCACGGGTTTTTCGACCGAACAGGCACTTAAAATAAGCTCCGGCTTCGGCGGCGGCTTCGGCAGAAAACGCGAGGTCTGCGGAGCGGTGAGCGGAATGACCATGACCCTCGGCTGCATCCTCGGCAACGATGACGTTCGGGACAGCGGACGGAAAAACGGTATTTACGCTGTCACGGGCAGCTGCATGGACAGCTTTTCCGCACGGCTCGGTTCATGCGTGTGCCGCGAAATACTGGGAGCGCCGAAAGGGGAGTATTCTCCGATATCGTCTGCCAGAACATCTGAATTTTACAAAAAACGTCCGTGCGTGCAGTGCATACGTACGGCGGCGGAAATTACAGCGGAGGTGCTCGGTGAACACGGTTGTCGGTAATGCCCTCGAATTTGCGCGGGCGCTGTGTGCGGACGATGCGGGCGGTCACGGTTTCGGTCACGTTGAACGGGTGTGCCGCACCGCAGTCGATATAGCCGAAAAAGAAGGCGCGGATGTTTTCGTCTGTGCTCTTGCCGCCGCGCTTCACGATGTCGACGACAGAAAGCTTTCGCCCGAAACGTGCAAAAATAAAGACAATGCGCGCCGTTTTTTGACAGCAAACGCCGTTTCCGAAGAAACGGCGGAGCAGGTGCTTCGGATAATAGACGAGGTGTCTTTTCGCGGAGCGGATTCGGTGACGCCGAATACTGTTGAGGGTAAGGTTGTGCAGGACGCCGACAGACTCGACGCCATGGGCGCGGTCGGTATTGCACGCTGTTTTGCCTACGGCGGCAGCACGGGACGGAAAATTTACGAACCCGGCGAAAAGCCTCTGCTGTGTGCCGATGCCGAAACGTATTACGCGGGAAAAACCTGCAGCATCAATCACTTTTACGAAAAGCTGCTTTTGCTTAAGGATATGATGAATACTCCGTCGGCAAGGCGCGAAGCGGAGAAGCGTCATGAATATATGGTAGGGTTTTTGTCGGAGTTTTTCAGAGAAACGGACGGAAAAAATTTTTTGCGGAATCGCGGCAAATAAAATACAAATACCGCCGTTTTTGTTCGAGTTTTCCGGCGCATTGACCAAAATTAAAAAATTTAAAAAAAGTGTTGACAAGCGTTGCCGTTTCCGATATAATTACTATGCTGTTGCTGAACGGCAGACAGTCAAATGGATACGGCGGGATAGCTCAGTTGGCTAGAGCACTCGGTTCATACCCGGGGTGTCGTTGGTTCAAATCCTACTCCCGCTACCATTTTTTCAGATACGGCCCGGTGGTCAAGCGGTCAAGACACCGCCCTTTCACGGCGGTAACACGAGTTCGATTCTCGTCCGGGTCACCACATTTTTCGTAAGAACCGTTTCTGAGCGGTTCGGTATTGCAAAAGGATATCGGAAGGACGTTTCCTTCATCGGTATCTTTTTTTCTTTTAAAAGCGCGTTGAGATGCCGTTTTGCCGATGTGCTGCGCGAACGGCAGGCAGCGGAGGATTCACGGCGAATAAGCACAGCCGGGGAATGATATAAGCTGACATGCGTCAAGACGAAAACGGCGAAAAGTGCCGAAAACGGACACTGACGGGCGGCATGGGTTCGACACCCGTCAGCTTGAATTATATCTTTCGGCTTGACATAAAGTCCGCCGTTGACAGATGCCCCGTTCGGTTTATTCGGCAAAGCTCGTAGAGGTCGGTGTCACGGGTTATCACGTTTATTTTTTCGCGGCAGGTGTATGCTGCATCGAAACCCGATTCGGACAGTACTTCACGCGCTTCATCGCAACATTCGCCGTAGGGATATGCAAAAACGCGCGGTGTGATGCCGCAGTTTTCACTCAGTGTGTCCTGCAGCCGTGTGAGATCGTTTTTCAGCATCAGCTTGTATTTTTCGGGCGATTCTCCCTTGCGGATGCTGCATCCGCGACGCGAACCGAGCGAGTGCAGGTCATATGTGTGACTGCCGATTTCGATATACCCCGAGGCGGCGAGCGCGGCTATATCGTCCCATGCAAGGTATGCATATGCGGGGTTTTTGTCTTTGTTTTGCGAAAATTCCGCGCTGTAGCTGCCGACAATGTTGACGGTCGCCTTGAAGCCGTATTTTTTCAGGACGGGCAGCACATTTGTTAAATTATTGTAGAATCCGTCGTCAAGCGTTATAATTATGCTTTTTTCGGGCAGCGGAGTGCCGTTTTTTACAAAGTCCACAAGCTCGGATGTAAAAATTGCGGTATAGCCGTTTGCTTTCAGGTACCGTATGTCCTCCTCAAAATCCTCCGGTGCAATAAGGTAGTCGGAGGTGACGCGGTCATTTCTGCAGACGCTGTGATACATAAGCACGGGCACACTGTAAACCGCTTCATCTGCGGACACAAATCCCGTCCGACCCGCAAAGGCTGCCGCCGCCGCGCAGGCTGCGGCGATAAGTATGACGGACAGTGTTATCGACAAGCGGTGGATACCTGACATTTTCCGTTCTCTCCCCGACGTTTTTACTAATGTATATTTGACGCAGAATAAGATTATGATTTTTTATCGTTGCCGTTTTTTGCGGCTGATGAAATTTTGCTTCGCTATTGATTTTCCGACGGAGATGTGTTAAAATCATGTTAAAGACTGACAAATTGTCAACTTTGTCCGACAACGCTGTAAAGCATGGAGGAACTCGGCATGAGTAAATTGAAAGAACGCACTGTTTTTGTCAACATTGCATTGGGAATTTTGTATGCGGTTCTCGGTACGGCTATCGTTTTGTACCCGACGGTCACAACGGCGGTACTTTTCCGTGTTTTGGGAATTTTTATACTCGTGCACGGAATTTTTAAGCTTGCCGCATATTTTGCGCACGACCCGTACGGCTTGCTGCACCGTTTTGACCTCGTGCTCGGAATCTTTTTTATCGTTGTCGGTTCGATTTTTGTAATAAATCCGATGCAGACCGTCTCGTGGCTTGCGTTTGTCGTAGGCGGATTCGTGCTTTTGAACGGACTTGTAACGCTGCAAACTTCATACGACGGCTTTCGCTTCGGACTGCGGTATTGGTATCTTTCGTTTGTTTCCGCGCTTGTTACGGTTTTCTGTGCGTTGTTTTTGATGTTTTCGCCTATCCGTTCGGCAAATTTTGTGACGGTTCTTATCGGCATTTCGCTGATTTTGAGCGGCATTGAAAAAACCGTTATAGCAATCGTTACGCTTATCAACAGAAAAAAGGGCAACGGTCCCAAAGATCCTATCGAGGTGGATTTTACCGACATGAATTAAATTACATACCGAAGATATTGTATGCTCATACTGTATATAACGGAGGAAAGAATATGAAAAAGACGAAGAAGCTGCTTGCAGTGCTCCTTGCCGCAGTCATGTGCTTTGCGGCGGCTTCGGTTGCTTTTGCAGCCGAAAACGGTAAAATCACGGTGTCCGACCCTTATGCGGGGGTCGATTGGAGCACCGTGAAGCAGTATAAGACTGCACTGCACTCTCATACAAATGCCTCGGACGGTGACTGTACGCTCAAGGAGAGCGTTCAGCGTCATGCCGAAACGGGATTTGACATTGTTGCAACAACCGACCACGGTACGGTGAATTACACGTGGGAATCCGCGAACGCAAACAAGTTCATTCACGACACTCTTAAGCTTATCGGCAGAACGGAAGGAGAGCTTGAATACCTCGGGAAGGACGGCACTTTTTCAAACGGAGTTACTTATTCGTACGCGACTGCCGCGAACGGCGACGATTACCTGACCCTTTCCGACGGCAGACAGATTCTCCGCATCCCTTACGGAATAGAAAATAACGCTGTTTCGGCAAATGCGCACGTGAACAGCTGGTTTGTCGACTATCATGATAATTCCGTTACGGAATATAAGGATGCAATAAGCTCCGTTGACAGCCTCGGCGGCGTTTGCGTCATAAATCATCCCGGTGAATACACAAAAGCGCGTTATGAGCTTCGAGATGCGGCTGCGTATGACGAAAACAGCGCGGTATACAGGTACTACATTAACAAATATGCCTTCCTTTTGGATAAGTATGACAGTTGTATCGGTATTGATATAAATTCAAAAGGTGACAACAGAACACGTTTTGACAGAATTTTGTGGGATAAGCTTCTTACGCGTTTTTCCGCAAAGGGTGAAAACGTATATGCGATAGCGTCCTCGGACGCGCATCAGCTGAACGTTATTGACACCGGCTTTACGGTGCTCCTTATGAACGGCTTAAGCTCCGCCGAGGCAAAAACCGCACTTGAAAACGGTACATTCTTTGCGGCGTCTCACTGCATCGGCAGTCCCGAGGAGCTGCGCGAAATTGCCGACGCGCTCAGGGAATTTTACGGCGAAACACCGACATATGCAAAGGTTAAGGCTGCGGCGGATGAGCTTGACGCACGCTGCGCCGATATTGAGAGCGGTAAGCTTGCTGCTGATTCAAGTCTTGCGGTAACTTATTCCGTACTTGACGAGAACGGCTTTACGACCGCTGATACCTTCCCCGCTGTAAATTCCGTAACCGTTGATAACGAAAACGGTATGATTTCGCTCGATACGTCGGACGCGCTCATAGTCCGCTGGATTTCCGACGGCAAACTTATTGCGGCAACAACGGCGGATAACGCAGTGCTCAATCTCGGCGAGTATGCCGACAGTCTCGGAAATTACGTCAGGGCGGAGGTTTTCGGCGAGGGAGGAATCCTTTATACACAGGCGTTTTTGCTTAACGCCGAGGAAAATGCAGCCGCAAACGGCGGCAAGACCGAGAAGTTTTTTGATTTCGGTTTCATCGACTGCCTGTTTGCAATATTCAAAAATTGGCTCGATATCCTCGCGAGAAAATTTGCCCGTATCTGCTGATTTGCAGACGGCATAACCAAAAAAGCAAAAGCGCGGAACAGCCAAAAAGCAAAAGCGCGGATTTGTTTATATGTAAAAAAAGGCTTTGACCGTAAAAAAGTCAAAGCCTTAATCATACGCTCATTTTTGCGCTTGCTGTTTATTTGCCTTTTTGCTCTGCATCGGCATTTGCTCTGCGTCGGCAGGAAGTCGCTTCATTTTTATCGGACTGTCCGATTATCTGAAAATATACGCGAACCATTCTTTTATAGCCTTAAAAAGTGCCTTGAGCCAGTCGAACGGTGAAAAAACGGTTTCTTTTTTCACATCCTTGCCGCAGACGTCGCATTTGCCGTCGCTGTTTTTGTCGGTATGCTCAAGTATCGGAACGGTTTTTGTATCGTGCCCGCCGCAGCGAGAACAAATGCGCTGCATAAGTCCTTCTTCGGTACAGGTCGCTTCTTTTACGGTGTCCCAAGTTCCGTAGATATGCCCGAGGACACCGGTGTAGTTGTCCTTGTAGAAAACGCCGCATTTACCGCAGGTGTAGAGCGTATAACCGCGCGTTGCGCAGCCGGGTGCAACTACCGTTGCGGTGTATTCGTGAGCGCATTCGGTGCTGTCCTCCGCAAAAGCGAATACCGCGAGAGGGCACATAAGCAGGCTAACGCAAAGAATTACCGACAGTGCTTTTTTCATTATGAAACGCCTCCGTTTTTTTTGATTTTCAGCCGCACGGCACCTCGGCTGAATCGCCGTAAGCGAAGCCGCGCCTACATTTTCATAATATCACAAGACACCGAAATAGTCAAGCAGCGTCACACACTTTTGAGGAATCTTTCGAAGGCGGCGCGTCCTTCGGCGGTGCGTTTGTATACGCCCGCGTGCTCGAGCACCGTTTCAAAGACTCTGCCTGTCTCGCGTTTTACCGTGTCGGACACGGTTTCGTCTGTCAGCGTATCGCCGTACTCCTCTCTTATCGTATTTGCCCAGTCGGCATGCTTTGCGGTAAGCTCATCGTCAAAAGCAGAACCGTCAAGCAGCTTTTTCTCGACCGCCTTAAGCTCTTTATCAAGACGCGCAGGCAGCACGGCAAGTCCCATTACTTCGATAAGTCCGATGTTCTCTTTTTTTATGTGGTGTAATTCCGCATGCGGATGGAATACGCCGAGCGGATGCTCGTCCGTCGTGATGTTGTTGCGCAGTACAAGGTCAAGCTCAAATTTTTCGCCTCTGCGTCTGGCAATGGGTGTCACCGTGTTGTGTTTTGTACCGTCGGTTTCGGCGAATATGAACGCGGATGCATCCGAATAACCGCGCCATGCGGAGAGAATTTTGTCCGCAAGCTCCGTAAGCGCGTCGGCTTTGGCGGAAGTCAGGCGCACCGTGGACATCGGCCAAGCGACAATACCCGCTTCAACGTTGTCAAAGCCGTCGAAGTGAAAATTCTTTTCAATCGGCGCACGCTCCATCGGGAATTCGTAGTGACCGCCCTGAAAGTGTTCATGACTGAGAATGGAGCCGCCGACTATCGGCAGGTCGGCATTCGAGCCGACAAAATAGTGCGGAAATTTTTCGACAAAGCTCAGCAGCTTCGCAAAAGCCGAGCGGTCTATCTTCATCGGCGTGTGTTCGGAGTTAAAAACAATGCAGTGCTCGTTATAGTAGACGTAGGGAGAATACTGCATGAACCAATCTTCACCGCATACCGAAACGGGCATCACACGGTGATTTTGCCGCGCGGGGAAATCGAGCCTGCCCGCGTACCCCTCGCTTTCGCGGCACAGCATACATTTGGGATACCCGTTTTGCGGCATTTTTTTTGCCGCCGCTATCTCTTTCGGGTCTTTTTCGGGTTTGGACAAATTTACGGTTATGTCAAGGTCGCCGTACTTGCCGTTGTATTTCCATTTAAGAATTTTCGCAATTCGGTCGGTGCGGATATAATTTGTGTCGCAGCTGAAGGCATAGTACCGGTCGGTCGCTTTTTTTACGTCATCCGCCGCGAGTTCGAAAAAGCGACGGCGAACCTCCGACGGGCGCGGAGTTATAACACCCATAAGAGCGGTGTCGAACAGGTCGCGCGAGGTTACGGTGTCGGGAATTATCCCCTTTTCGACCGCAATATCGCACAGCTTTTCGAGAATTTCACAAAGCGGCGCATCGGCTGCGGACGCGTCGAAATCGGCTCCGTCCTCGTGCAGCAGAGCTATTATGCCGTTTGTGCAGTATACCCTGTCCGCTTCGTCTATGAGCTTTTTGTCAATACCGTACAAAATAAGTGCGTTTACATATGAATGTATCATTATACCGTCCCCCGTTTCCGTATGCGTATAAGTATAGCGCAAACCTGTTAGAAGTTCAATAAACACAGACCAAAAAATTAAAAATTTCACAAAATTGTTTACATGCGCGGTTAAATATATTACAATGAAAAGCGTCCAAAAAAAAGAGGAACAGGAGCAGTGTTATGCTATACGAAAACAATTGGCAATCTCTCAACTCACGCCCCGTGCCCGAATGGTTCGGCGACGCGAAATTCGGTATTTTCATTCACTTCGGACTTTATTCGGTGCCTGCGTTCACCGCCGAGGGTCAGTATGCCGAGTGGTACATGATTCATCTGCAGGACGAAGGACAAAAGGCCGTAAGGGATTTTCATAAACGCACATACGGCGAGAACTTCAAATACGAGGACTTTGTGTCGGGGTTCAAGTGCGAGCTTTTCGATGCCGACAAATGGGCAAAGCTGTTTGAGGATTCCGGCGCGAAATACATAAACATCACGTCGAAGCACCACGACGGCTTCTGCCTGTGGAAAACGGACTACGCGTGGAACTGGAACAGCGTCGATGTCGGTCCGCATATAGACTTCTTGGCGGAGCTTAAGCGTGCGCTTGCGAAAACGGACGTGAAATTCGGTGTTTACCACTCGGTATATGAGTGGTTCCACCCGCTGTACAAAAAAGACCCCGAGGAATATGCGGTAAAGCATCTTATTCCGATGCTCAAGGAGCTTATCACAAAATATGAGCCCGCGACGCTGTTCACCGACGGCGAATGGGATCACGAAAGCAGCGTGTGGCACTCGACCGAGTTTTTGCAGTGGCTCTACAACGAAAGTCCCGTCAAGGACACAATTGTTCCGAATGACCGCTGGGGCAAGGAGACACGCGGCAGGCTCGGCGGCAACTTCACGACCGAATACGGCACCATAGACGCGGGCAGAAGCATTGACGACGTGGAGCTTGACCGTCCGTTTGAGGAGTGCCGCGGCATAGGCAGAAGCTTCGGTCTTAACCGTATTGAGGGCACAAACGACTATCTTTCCGCAAAAGAACTTCTCGAAACGCTGTGCTCACTCGTGTCAAAAGGAGGAAATTTCCTGCTGAACGTCGGACCCGCTGCCGACGGAACAATTCCCGTAATCATGGAAGAACGTCTGCTCCAAATGGGCAAATGGCTTAAGGTTAACGGCGAAGCGATTTACGCAACACGCGTCTACACCAAAAATAAAACGGACGGCGTTTATTATACTCAGTCAAAGGACGGCTCGAAAATATACGCTATACTGAACAGCTTCCCGTTCGGAGACGTAACGCTCACCGAGGTACCCTATTCGCCCGACATCAAGGCGCGTCTTTTTGCGCATCCCGCACCTGTCACGGTGTCGGACGACAACGGCAAAGTCCGTCTTTCGTTCCCCGCAATAAACCCCGACGAAATGAAGTGCGAATACCTTTACGCGATAGAGCTTACCAAGTAACATCATTGCCGAAATAAAACGGCAGCAAAACAAAGAAGCAAAAAAGACTGTATTTGCCAAAGTCACGGCTCGGCGAAATACAGTCTTTTTCTCATGAAAACCGTCGCTTCAAAAAATGAACGCGCACGGAAAAAGTGCGTTTAACGTACAAAAAAAACGCCCTCGCACGAGAGCGTAAATTTTGGCTGCTTATCTTACTTGAGAGCTGCCTTTGCCTGTTCGGTGAGAGCGGTAAAGGCTGCGGGATCGGCAATTGCTATTTCGGAAAGCATCTTTCTGTTGAGAGCGATGTCCGCCTTTTTGAGTCCGTTCATGAACGTTGAGTAGTTCATGCCGTTAGCCTTGCAGCCTGCGGAAATACGGGCAATCCAAAGTCTTCTGAAATCTCTCTTTTTCTGCTTTCTGCCGATGTAGGCATAGTTGCCCGATTTCATAACCGCCTGTTTAGCGGTTTTGAAAAGTGTGCTCTTTGAGCCGTAGTAGCCCTTTGCGAGCTTCAACGTTTTATTTCTTCTCTTGCGAGTCATTAACGCGCCTTTTATACGAGCCATTGTATATAACCTCCGTGTGAATACTTAATTATTTGTAGGGAATAAGACGCTTAATCTGCTTGCAGTTTGTCTTGTCGGCAACAGCGGTCTTACGAAGATTTCTCTTTCTCTTGGTTGACTTCTTGTTGAGTATGTGCGACTTGTAAGCGTGACCGCGAATGGGTTTGCCGTTCTTGGAGAGCTTAAAACGTTTTTTCGCGCCGGAATTCGTTTTGATCTTGGGCATTTTGATTTCCTCCTGAAAATTTTTTTGCGGAGCCTCTTATTTAGCTGCTTTTGCGGCAAGGAACATGAGCATGTTGCGGTTTTCGAGCTTTGCGGGTTTTTCGACCGAGCCGAACTCCGAGCAAGCCTCCGCAAACGACTGCATTATCTCATAGCCGCGCTCCGGATGAACCATCTCACGGCCTCTGAATCTGATGGAAACCTTAACCTTGTTGCCCGCTTTGAGAAAGCGGACGGCATGGTTGACCTTTGTTTCAAGGTCGTGCGTGTCGATGTTGAGAGACAGCTGAACCTCTTTCAGCTCAATGACTTTTTGATTCTTTTTTGCCTCTTTTTCGCGTTTCTGGCGGTCAAATTTGTATTTGCCGTAGTCCATGATTTTGCACACCGGGGGCTGAGCCTGCGGGGCGATTTTCACCAGATCGAGACTTCTGTACTGCGCTGCCTTAAGCGCGTCGGACGAAGACATAACGCCGAGCTGTTCGCCGTCGTCGGTTATGACTCTGACCTCTTTGTCTCTTATTTCCTCGTTGATTTGCAGTTCTTTAGTAGCTATGAGAAGCACCTCCGAAAAAAGCTGAATAAAAAATAAATGCGGACGAAACAGCCGTCCGCACAAAACGAAAAAACACCTCAGTGTGATGCTTTGTTTATAGACCCTGAAAAACGGAATTCGCAGGGTGAAACGGAGAACGTCTGCTTTATTTGTACGGTTATTATAACAGCGGTTGACCTCTTTGTCAAGAGCTTTTCCCGAATATGTGAAAAATCCGAAGATTTTCGCGCGCGGCGAAAGAACCGTCGCGCTGCGCGGCGGGATAGGGGAGTGCTTCAAAAAAAACCATATGCTCTGTTGTACAAAAATCAAGGCTCGTGTTTGTGCAAGTTTAACCAAAATCGCGCACACTTCGACCGCTACTTGAAAAAGCGGCGAATTTGTGCTAATATAAATCGGTAACAGCAGTGCTGTCGCATTTTTTACGGGGAGGAATCAGCGTGGCGGAAGACAACAACATGCCGCAGGAATATACCGACGAACAATTGCAGTACGTCTACGAAAACCGCAGATATGTCGGAACGAAAGAAACCGTCGGATTTGTACTTTGGGACGCTGCACAGAGCTTCAACATAAACAGCGAGCAGAGCAGATTTATAACAAACATTGTAAAAATAGACCTGAAATATCAAGCCGTCGCCGGCACGATAAACGGCATATGGGATATCGTTAACGACATTTTCAGTGCCGCAATAGTCGAAAAAACAAGAACGAGGTGGGGCAAGTTCCGCCCGTATCTTCTTGCGCTTGCCGTGCCGGGGTGCATAATGTCGCTGCTTTACTGGTTTATGCCGCTGCTGTTCGGCGGCAAGAGCGCGATGGATTTCGGCAAATTCATCTTCTATCTGATTCTCCAAATAATCATGGAGGGCGTCGGCACGTTCCAGGGCATCGCCCGCACGGGACTCATGTCCACGATAACACCGCATCCGAGCGACCGTCTGCGGCTCGTCACGATTGCAAACTTCGCATCGGGCACGTTCGGCGAAAAGCTGCCCGAACAGATTCTCTCCGTTATCCTTGACCTTATCGACAACAACATGCTCAGCAAGGGCACGCGCGAAAAGCAGTTTTTGCTGGCATTCGTCGGAATGGGCACGTTTACGACCCTCGTTTCAAGCGGAATGAGCATGTACTTCTTTATGAACTCACGTGAACGCATAATGCAGTCTTCGCACGCACCGAGCGTCATAAGCTCGATAAAATCCATTCTGAACAACAAGCCCGTTCTTCTCATGACGCTGTCCGACTTCCTCGGAGAGTTCTCGATAGGCGGCAGCAAAAACGACTACTATACGGACGTTCTGCACTTTAAGTCCATGAACATCGTCGCGGGCATCCCTGCCGCGCCCCTTTCTCCGATAAGCTATTCCTTCGTGCCGTGGTTCCGCCGACATTTTTCGAGCCGAGTGCTCTTTATCGTCACGAGTCAGATATCGAACATACTCTATACAATAGTATTCTTTATAGGCTGCATCGGCGTAAACTTCAAGAACTTCAAGGGCGGCATTTACCGCAAAACTTGGGTAATGATGGTTATTATGATGATTCAGGAGGTCATCTGGACAATTTTCTACGGCTTGCGTTCGGTCATCGGAACGGAAATATACAACGAAACTATGGACTACTGCGAGTGGAAGAACGGCTACCGCACCGAAGCCATGACGTCGGTCGCAAAGGGTCTTGCGTCAAAACTCGCAAGGGTTTTCTCCAACCTCATCTCGACACTGTTCAAAAGCTATGTCGGGTATGACCAAAATGCTTATACAGAGGGCACCGAACAGCCGGACTACGTTAAATTCTATCTGTTCGCAATGTTTACCATTATTCCCGCCGTCACGGGCGTACTCAGCATAGTACCGATGCTGTTCTACGACCTCGACGGAAAGAAGAAGGAGCTTATGTACGCTGAGCTGCTTCAAAGACGGCAGGCGACAAGCGAAAAAGCATCAGCGGAAGAAAACGCACCCGTTGAAGCTGCGGTCACGAAATAACAAAATCACCCGTTCTCTCACGAGGACGGGTTTTGTCTGCCGTGCGCATGACGATTCTTTTGCGGCGGCTCCGCTTTACACCGCTGCGGGGCGGCGCGTCCGAATGACGCTGTGCGGATATTATTTCGGCTTCGGCTTCGTCATGTAAGACAGTACAAGTCCCGACAGCACAGCCGCCGTTATGCCTGCCGAGCCCGCCGTCAGAGGACCCGTAAGCGCGCCCATCAGTCCCTGTTCCTCTACCGCCTCGCGCGTGCCGTTTGCAAGCAGATTGCCGAACCCCGACAGCGGAACCCTCGCGCCGCTCCCCGCGAAATCAACGAGCTTGTCATAGATGCCGAACGCGCCCAGTATCACGCCTCCGACAACATACCCGACCAGTATTTTGGCAGGCGTGAGCCTTGTGCGGTCAATGAGAATTTGCCCGACCGCACAAAGCAGACCGCCTATAAGGAATGCCCACAAAAATTTCATTTATATCATCCCGTTTCGTCGGCAGACGGACAAAACCGCCGCCGCGCGTTTTTCTTTTCGCAGTAATTCTTTCCCGCAAATCAAAAAAAATTCGGATTTAATAAAAAAAGTTAAAATTACCTCTTGATTATTGCAAAAGGATACTGTATAATAAGCGGGCGATATGAAAAACGCTGGTGTGGCTCAATGGCAGAGCAGCTCATTCGTAATGAGCAGGTTGATGGTTCGATTCCGTTCACCAGCTCCAAGCAGACCGTACATTTTGTGCGGTTTTTCTTTTTTTCTTTGACAAAAGCGCACGGAGTCAGCGGGGTGCACGGAGTCTGCGGGGTTCGCGGGGTATGCGGCACGGGTGACACGGGGTATGCGGCGCGGGCGGCACGGATTTTGCGGAACGGGCGGCGCGGGGGCGGAAACGGTCGGCTTTTGCGGAAATGCTGCCGCTTTTTTCAAAAAGCAAAAAAAACAGCCGTTCGGGAAAGCGTTCTGCACTCTCTCCGAACGGCATTTTTTCAAAAATCAGCCTTTTTCGTTATAGTCCTCGGCAAGCAGATTCATGGCTTTGAAAAGCTTGCTGTAATAAACGAGCGGTCCGACAACGATCAGCGTACCGAGAATGCCCCAAAGCCAGAACGTTCCCGCGCTCATGTTAAAGTCGATACCTCTGCGCTTAAGCTCCGCGCCCATTCTGTCGGAAATCTTATGATTCCAAACCAACGCCGCGATTCCGCCCGTAATGGGAATAAAAATAAATGTCAGCAGGCAGAAGTGCATGGTCTTTTTTCCGTCATAACGGCTTGCGACGATGTTAATGTCGGTTGAAACGCCCGACATGACAACAAGCGCGTATATTCCGAATGTGACAAGCGACAGAAGAATAAACTTGACAAGACTTCTGTTTGTCTTAAGCTGTGCAACGGGAGTGTTAACCGCCGCGCTGTTAATCTGTTGTTCCATAAAGAACCTCCTTAAATTTGGTAATTTCAGTATAACCTAAAAAATTTGAACGGTCAATAGGTATTTTGGATAAAATTACAAAAAATTTCGTATTTTTCTGACTTTTTCGTATATTTTTTTGATTTTTATCGTATGCCCTCGGCTGCGTAGAAGCTTTTTTCGACAAAAAGCGGCACGCGTCGGCAGAGCGGCGCGAGGTCTGCAGCGGAGTA
>CAVFAD010000030.1:0-21637 GCA_963620305.1 Bacteroidaceae bacterium
CCGCAACAAAGGCAAGATTTGGCTTTAAGGACTTCACAAACGACGATTTTGACGCAATTTTCAAAAACCTTGAAAACGACGGCATTCTCAATCAGTTCAACAGCATCTGCTGCCTTGTCGCAAAGAAGATTCTCTCCGATGCCGCTTATAATGAGCTTAACCTTACCGAAGGCGGCAACGAGAACCTCAATGACAACCTTACAAAAATCTGCAGATACACACTTCCCGCAATCGCTAAAGTAGGAACAATCGGCGGAGTGGATTTCTCGGCATTCACCGAAAACGCAGTCAAAAACATGTCCCTCTCGGAAATGGGCGCGGCAGTCCTTAAGCTGTTCTTCCCCACATGGTTCAAGGACAACATAAGTACGGCGGCGGACGCGGTTAACAATGCAAAAACTATCGATCAGCTTGCGGTTATCGCGGCAAGGCTTGCGCTTACGACAGACAAATGGATGAAATGGGCAGGCGAATACACACTTAAGGAACCCGAAAATGTCAATCTCGGAAAAATCTCCTCAATGACTCGCGACGACTGCAAAAAGGCGATTCTGAAAATGGGCGCGGAGGTCGCAGCGGTCGCGCTTGCTCACAAATCCGAAACAACGCATTTCACACTCAGCGAAAACAGAACAAATTGGACGTATGTCGACTATATCAACACTATCGTAAATTGGGGTGTCAACTTTATCAAGGGTCTTCCTGCGGTGCTGTCCTGCTCCGAATTCTATGACGACACTTCAAATCCGTTCTACAAGATAAATGTCGTACTCAATGAGCTTATCGACTTTTCGTTCATTGATGCAGGCAATGCGACATTTAAGCTTGACGTTGAAACGCTCCTGTTCGACAAGCTTCTCGGCAATCTGTTCGACATGGATCTTGAGGGAGTGTTCAACACCTTTAAGAAAAACAGCGACAGCGGCAATATTCTCAACAGCACGATAGTTTCCGGTGTTGTGTCGCTCCTCGACAAGGCTCTTACGGCTATGTTCGAGCACACCTGCAGTGCTGTTTCTTATCACAGCGAACAGAACCTCGGCAACTGCAAATATCGTGAAACCTCATATTCCTATTGCAAAAACAACGGGCATTACACCGAAAAACCCATAAAAGAAAAAGAGATAACAAGGCACAGCTACGGCAACTGGGTAACGGTCACGGCGGAAATATGCGGCGCGACGGAAAAAGGCTTACAAAGGAGAACCTGCTCCGTCTGCAACAATACCGAAACAGAAACGATTATCAAAAACGACGATCACCGCTGGAAATCTGTTGAGATCGTTCCCGCCACGGCGACAAGCGAAGCCTATACGCTGTGGAGATGCGTCGGATGCGGCGCGGAGGACAAGGTGTACCATTCGATTACCGTCACACAAACGGATCACATTAAGGTCAAGGACGGCATAATCATTACAGACACTTCTACAGCCGCAATCACAGCAGCCTTCGGCACAAACGCAACTCTCGTTAAGGGCGATGCCTCTGTCGATAACAAGATAGCGACGGGCATGAAGCTTAAACTCGATGTCAGCGGCACCGAAATCACGAAAGACATCGCGGTGCTGGGCGACATTGACGGCGACGGCAAAATATCAGTCAGCGACGCAAGAAGCGTACTCCGCGCTGCGGTTGCGCTCGACACGCTTACGGGTGCTAAGGCAGCGGCAAGCGATGTTGACTTCTCCGGCAGCATAACCGTCGGCGACGCGAGATTGGTTCTTCGCGCAGCCGTCTCTCTCGACAGGAGCGACAGCTGGATGGCAAGTTTCAAATAAAACCGAACGAAATTCGGCTTCGGGCAGTAAAATGCGGCAGCGGGTCTTTGCGGATCCGCTGCCGTTTTTCGGAATATGTCGATGTCGGTTAAAATGCCCAATTGCCGTTTACGAATATCGGTACTGCTGTCCCGTCCTTATATCCTGTAATTGCCATGTCGGGTGCGCCTATCATGAAATCAACATGAATCGCGCTGTCGTTTATGCCGAGTGCCTTGCACTCGTCGTTCGTCATATTCATAAAGCCGTCCACCGTGTCATTGAAGCCTGCGCCGAGAGCGACATGACAGCTTGCGTTTTCATCAAACAGTGTTTCGTAAAACAGTATTCCCGTGTTGTTTATCGGACTGTCGCAGGGAATAAGCGCAAGCTCGCCGAGCATGCTTGCCCCGTCATCCATGGAAACTATTTTTTCGAGAATTTCATCGCCCTTTTCGGCGGTGTGTGAAATTACTCTGCCGTCCTTAAACGTAAAAGAAAAGTTTTCAATCAGCTGTCCGTCATACGACAGCGGTTTTGTCGAAACAAGCGTACCCTCACACTTCCCTTTTGCGGGACTTGTAAAAATTTCCTCGGTCGGGAGATTGGGATTAAAATAAACACCCTGTTTTGTAAATTCACCGCCGCCGCACCAGTGCCCCTGAGGCAAAAGCGAGCACCTGAAGTCGGTGCCGTTTGACGAGTGATATTCAAGATAATCGAATTTTTGTGCATTGAGCCAATCGCAGCGTTCCCTGAAATTTTCGTTGTGTGTGCGCCATTCTTCAAACGGGTCGTTACCGTCCGTTACGCGCACCGACGCGAGAATTTCCCGCCACAGCTTTTCGTACGCGGCATTTTTCGTCATATCGGGAAAGACCTTTTTCGCCCACGCATACGACGGCACCGCCGCAATAGTCCACTGATGCAGATTTTCGACAGCGTCACGGTACGGCTTTGTTATTTTGTAACGTGCCGTTTTGACGCGCTGCATTTTATCGGCATTAACGCCTTTAAGTCCGTCCGGGTCGTCGCTGATGATAAAAATTCTGCACGGCAGTTCCTCAGTCATCTGCTTGAGACGCGCCTCCTGCCACTCGGCAACCTTTGACAGCGTTTTGACCGACTGATGACGGTAGCCGAGCTTCGTTATCGGCTGCCACTCCCAGTCGATTTCGACCTTTGACGCACCCGCTTTATAGCATTCGTCCGTAAGCACGGTCGCAAATTCAAACTGATCGGCATTTATAAAAATGCGCACGGGTTGTCCCTTTTGTATGTTTGCGCCGACTCTTGCAATAAGACGCGCATATTTTCGTATCGTTGTTTTTTTCATGCTGTTCACCTCTCGGATAGTTTACCATTTTTTTTCGATTTAATCAACAGCGGCAAAAAAACAAATATGACAAATTTTCGGACAATATTTACATCGCGCACAAAACAAATGTAAAATATGGTATCATAACTATGAATATATTAAGGAGAAGCAGGAAAATGAACTTCAGCATCATATATAACCCCATTGCCACAAAGTTTTCGCAAGCCGCTCTCGATCACCTTATTTTTAAGTTCGTCGAACGCGGTCTTACGCTCAACGCCGTAATAAAGAGCGAATATCCGGGGCATGTTATTCCCCTCATCAAAAAGCTGGACCCCGTGTCGGACTATCTTATCACGTTCGGCGGAGACGGAACGGTAAACGAAGCGGTGCGTGCCTTCAATCAAATCGAGCAGCACTCCGTTTACGCTCACATTTCGGTCGGCACTACAAACGACATGGCGAACAACTTCAATCTTTTCAGACACAATCCCATAAAATCAATCGACAAGCTTGCCACCGAGGGCGTTGAAACAATGATGGATTCGATTATTGTAAACGGCGAACCCGTTGCGTATGTATCCGCTTTCTGCTACGTTGCGCCCATTCCGTTTTTGGTAAACACCAAACTCAAAAAGAAGCTCGGTCATGCCGCATACGTTGTTTCGGCAATACCCGTTATCGCAAAAAAACCCGAATTCGTAAAAATAACATACACGGCAAACGGAATAACAAAATCCATAAGAACATGCCTTGCTATAATCACGACCTCAAAGGGCATGGGCGGTGTTACTCTCTACCCGAATGCCGATCAGAACGACGGCAAGTTTGAGGTATTTTTCCTCACAAAGCTGACCCCCGCCATAATTCCCGAGCTTTTCACGAGATATTGCCTTGACAAAGTGGATCTTGCCGATTTTCCGCAGTACGCGGAGGTGTTTTCCACGGATGAGCTGACGGTTCGCTTTGACGGCATTCTCCCGAGGCATGCCGTTGACAACGACGGAAACAAGGCTGAATTTGAGCTTTCGCTTCACGATAACGTCCTTCACTACACTCTCGGAAAAAAAATAAAAATACTGAAACCCGAGTTTTAATTAACCGACAGCGTAAAGAGCCGCATTCGTTACGGCTCTTTTTTTCGGCTCCGAAATATTGCCGCTGCATAAACAAAACGGCGAACGGCTTTGCTCGGTTCGGTTTTTACTGTCGACGCTTGCAAAAAACGCAGACATGTGATAAATTATGATTCACAGAATATTACCCGCAACAAAAGGAGAAATACACATGAGAATAATGAGCTTTAATGTCCTGTGCTACGGCAGCGGTCGGCACGAATGGACAAAAAGAATACCTCTCGTCGTAAGGACAATAAGAAACTGCGATCCCGATACGTTCGGTGTTCAGGAGGCGCACTTCGGCTGGATAAAAGTACTGACGACGGCTTTTCCCGATTACGATTTTGTCGGCGTGGGCAGGGATAACGGAAAAAGAAAAGGCGAATATTCCGCTGTTTTTTACAAAAAGTCAAAATTCACCGCGCTTGACAAGGGCAATTTCTGGCTTTCCGAAACACCCGAAAAAGTCGGCAGCAAGGGTTGGGACGCGGCATGCGTCAGAATCTGCTCGTGGGTCAAGCTGAAAAAAAACGGGGACGGAAAAGAATTTGTTCACCTGAACACTCACCTTGACCATATCGGTGAAACGGCAATGCAAAAGGGCGCGGAGCTTGTCGCCGAAAGGGGCATTCAAATTGCAAACGGCGCGCCGGCTTTCTTTACCGGTGACTTCAATGTCACTCCCGACTCCGCACCGTGCATGTCCGTAAAAGCGGCAGGGTTCACCGATGCACGTGACACGGCAAAGCACACCGACATGAGCATCACATATCACGCCTTTGAAAATCCCGATGCGGGACAGAGTGTTATTGACTATATTTTTTACAGCGGTGACGTCGCCGTAAAACGGTTCGGTGTAATTAAAAAGCACATCGACGGCGAAATACCGTCCGACCACTACCCTGTGTTTGCCGATGTTGAATTTTAACGTCACGCGATAATTACACATGCGTCCGTCCCCGGCAAAGGCGAAAAACAAACCTTCAAAGTTAATCACGGCAAAAACAAGCAGAGGAAACCGAAGCCTTTACGCGGGCGGTCGATTTCCTCTGCCTTTACCTTATTATTTTACATGAGCGAACAGATAAGCGTTGAAAACTCGACGGGGTCTTCTATGCTCATTCCGCCGATAAGACGTGCTTCGTTATAGAGGAGCTTCGCGTAATCGGCAAGCTTTTCCCTGTTGTCGGGCAGCATAGCCTTGAGTTTTTCGGCAATCGGATGCTCAGCGTTTATTTCGAGAACAAGTTCGGCTTTCGCGCCGTTGCTGCCGGGCATTGCATTGAGCACCTTTTCCATTTCCGCCGACAGATATCCTTCGTTAGACAGGCACGACGGATGTTTTCCGAGCTTATGCGTAAATCTGACAGCCGACACTTTGTCGCCGAGAGCGTCTTTCATCACCTTGAAAAGTTCCCCGTTCGACTCGTTTTCGGTCTTGTTTTCTTCCTTTTCCTCGTCTGTTTCAAAATCGGCTTCACCGGAGCAAACATTGACAAAATTCTTTTCGTTATAGGTCATCAGCATGCGTACGGCAAACTCATCCATGTAATCCGTAAAATACAGAACCTCATAACCCTTTGCGAGCGCGCTGTCGACCTGCGGCAGCATCTTTGCTTTTTCCGTCGAATCGGCGGCAGCATAGTAAATCGACTTTTGCTCTTCCGCCATTCTTGAAACATATTCTTCGAGAGTGACAAGCTTTTCTTCCTTTGACGAAACGAACATAAGCAGATCCTTGAGTTCGTCCTTGTTTACACCGTAATCGTTGTAAACCCCGAATTTTATCGACGCGCCGAAAGCCTTGAAAAACTTTTCGTAGCTTTCCCTGTCGTCCTTCAGGAGCTTCAACAGCTCAGATTTGATTTTCTTCGCAAGGGTCTTTGCTATGAGCTTAAGCTGGTGATCGTGCTGGAGCATTTCACGCGAAATATTAAGAGAAAGGTCCTCGCTGTCTACAAGTCCTCTTACAAAATTGAAATGATCCGGCAGAAGGTCTCCGCACTTTTCGGTGATAAGCACACCCTTTGAATAAAGCTGCAGACCCTTTTCATAATCTTTTGTGTAATAGTCGAAAGGCGCATGCGACGGAATGAACATAAGCGCGTCAAAGGTCGCGCTGCCCTCCGTCTTTGTATGAATAACCTTAAGCGGCTCGTCGTAATCGTGATAAGCCTCTTTATAGAACGCGCCGTATTCTTCTTTTGTTATCTCGTTTTTGTTCTTTTTCCAAATCGGCAGCATGCTGTTGAGGACAGTGTCAACTTCAACGGTTTCGTATTCGCCCTCTTTGCCCTCAACGGGACGCGACTCGGACATCATCATCTTAATCGGGTATCTGATGTAGTTCGAGTATTTTTTTACAAGCGAAGACAGCGTATACTGCTCAAGATAACGGCTGTAGTTTACTTCCTCGGTGTCCTCTTTCAGATAAAGAGTTATTTCCGTACCGTGCGATTCTTTTTCACACGGTGAAACGGTAAACCCGTCTGCGCCCTCGGATTCCCAGCAATTCGCTTCATCCGAACCGTATGCCCTGCTTATGACACGCACCTTGGAGCTGACCATAAACGCGGCATAAAAGCCGACTCCGAACTGTCCGATGATGTCAATGTCCTTGCTGTCCGCATTCTCCGTCTTAAAAAGCTGCGAACCGCTGCGTGCGATAACTCCGAGATTGTTTTCAAGCTCCTCTGCGGTCATGCCTATTCCGTTATCGGTCACCGTTATTGTACGGGCATCCTTATCGGGGGTTATGCGTATTGCAAGCTCCTCCGATTCGGCATCTGCGCTGTTGTCGGTAAGCAGGCGAAAATGAAGCTTGTCCTCTGCGTCGCTTGCGTTCGAAATAAGCTCACGAAGAAAAATTTCCTTATGAGTGTAAATTGAATTGACCATGAGGTCAAGAAGTTTTTTGGACTCTGCCTTAAACTGTTTTTTTGCCATTTTTGACTCATCCTTTCATAATAATCCAAAGACAAAAGCTTCGGTGCATATAATGCCCGAAGCCCTGCTGCAAATGCATATAAAAAAGAGAAAGGGGATGTAAGGCTCCTGTCATACCTTACGCCTTGCAGTATAAACTTCCGCACTTAAATAAGACTTAAATCCGAAACAATTATTCTTTCTCTATTGCTGCTTCGCGGGAATTTACCGAACGGAAAAACTCCGCATCGAATTTGGGCGTTCTGTCATAAAAATACACACCGTTTTGCTCCTGCTCCACGTCCGTCAGCTGAGTATAGCAAAATCCCATCATCTTCGGACAGTCAAGCAGCACGTCGGTAAGCTCTTTATAGCGGGTCTTGTATTCTTCTTCGCTTGCGGGCGCATCGCCGTAACCCCACGAATCCCCTTCCGCACGGCTCCACTTAATGCCGCCGTATTCACTCATAAACACCGCCTGACCGACAGTGTATTTCTGACGGTTGTTGCAATGATTTTCAAGCTCGTCGGTATCGTTAAACCTGACAAAACGCGCCTTATAAGTTTCCGCGTTCTGCTCGTAGTCATGCACATCGAAAATATCGGTTACGACATGATAACCGCCGCTCGTATCAATGCAGGGACGGGTGCTGTCTATCGCTTTTGTTGTTTTGTATACCGACGCAATAAACGGGTCAAACTGCTTGCAGCCGTGCATGTCCCACGTTTCATTAAACGGACACCAGCCGACGATTGACGGGTGATTAAAATCGCGCTCGACTTCGTCCGTCCACTCGGGCAGGAATGAATAAATGCTGTCGGGACGGGTGTGGTCAAGTCCCCAGTTTGCGTATTCGCCCCAGACCATGTAACCCTCTTTGTCGCAGTGATACAAAAATCTTTCTTCAAAAACCTTTTGGTGAAGACGCGCTCCGTTAAAGCCGCAAGCCATGGAAAGCTTTATGTCATTGTGAAGTGCTTCGTCGGAGGGTGCGGTATATATTCCGTCGGGATAAAACCCCTGGTCGAGCACAAGACGCTGAAAAACCGACTTGCCGTTGAGCATAAACTTATATCCGTCGAGCCAAACGTTTCTCAAGCCGAAATATGTTTTAACCGCGTCCGCGCCGAACGTAATTTTAACGTCGTAAAGTCTGCCGCAGCCTATTTCCCACAAGTGCTTTTCGGCAAGCTTTACTTCGCATTCAAAAACACCCGAAGCGGACTCGATGTGCGCGCCGCCCATTTCGGCACCGCCGAACGAAACAAAAACGTCAAGGTCTTCACATCCGCAGAGCTTTCCCGTTACAGCTACCGTACCGTTTCTGTAATCGGGGAAAAATTTAAAGCTTTCGATATATTCAAACGGTGTAAATTCGAGCCAGACCGTCTGCCATATTCCCGTTGTGCGTGTGTAATCGCAGCCGCGTGAGTAGTAGTCCTCGCACTGCTTGCCGCGCGGGATAAGCGGACAGCGCGTATCGTCCTCACAGTAAACCGCAACGGTGTTTCCGCCCTCTTTGATAAGCTTTGTTATATCAAAGGAAAACGAAACATATCCGCCGCTGTGTTCGCCCGCACGCTCGCCGTTCACGTAAACAACGGTACGGTAATCGGCTGCACCGATATGAAACACAACGCGGGAAGACGCCTGCTGCGAAGTGAGCGAAAAAGTTCGCCTGTACCATACGCCGTATATAAAATCCTTGTGTCCTATTCCCGAAAGCTCGGATTCAACGCAAAACGGAACGGTAATTTTACGGTCAAAGACATCGCCGCCTTTGTAAAAACCGCGACGTTCGCCGCTCCTGCCGTTGTCAAAGCAGAAGTCCCACTCTCCGTTAAGATTCATCCAGTGTTGTCTTTCAAATTGCGGCTTCGGGTGTTCCTGTCTCGGAATACTCATCATCTGTACCTCATTTTAAGTTTTTATCAGTAGAATGTCGCAACCTGTTCCTCCGGCGCATCGGCGGGAGAAAGCTCCTTTACATTGAATACCGGACCTATTTTGCCGTAAAGCCGCGAAAATTTGATTTCAACGGCTGCGGTAACGTTGTACCACGCTCCGTTTTCAACTTTCAACCCGTCTGCAAGTCTTGAAACAAGACCGCAGTAAGCTATATCCGCTGCACAGCACGTCATTACGTGCCTGCCGATAACGCAGGTACGCGCAGGAAATTTGCTGTCGGTTGCGGCTATTCCCTTAAACTTAACCGTCTTTCCCTTATATTTTTTCATTTCCTCGGTTATGTCACGGTAAAACAGGGCAAAATCACGGTCGGCGATTTCAATAACGGCTGCATTGACATCAAACGGCAGCGGGTCCTCAATCTCATCGGGAGTCACCTTGCCGTCGGCGGATTCGTAAATTATGTCGCTTCTTCTCGTTATCGCACGTACGACCTTATGAAGCTGCATGGTATCAAATCCGTCGGGAACGCGATTAAAAACGCACACATCGCAGTCTTTGAGTTTATCGACGACAAGACTGCGCATGTTCGCATTGTAGCTTAAAAATGTACCGGTATCAAAGAAAAGCATATTCTGATACGGAATCCAGCCGTCGGGCATGCTGTCATAAAAGCTCTGCAGCATCCACATTCCGTTATATTCGACCATAACACGGACGGCACCGCACTCCGACTGCCATTTTGAGAGATTTTCCTCCGTCAGGTCTTCTTCGCCGTCGAGCGTCTTTATTGTGACATTATGCCCCGAAAAACGCGACTCGTCGTATTCTTCTTCGCCTTCCTCGCACACAAGCAGCAATGTTTTTTCACCCGAGTTGAAGCGTTCGTCCTCGAGCGTGTCCTGAATAAATACGGTCTTTCCGCTTTCGAGAAAGCCTGTAAACACATATACGGGAGTTTCCATTTTCACTGCTCCTTATGCACCGAATACCTTGGATAGATTTTCTTCATTGAGGTTTGAACCGATTACGCAAAGTCTGCCCGTGATGCCCGCACTGCCGTTTCTCACGTCTGCTTCACCGGGAATGTAATCAAAGTGTATCCAGCTGCCGTCGGTACTCTCGACAATACCCTTTGCTCTCAGAATAACACCGTACTCCTTTTCGTCGCAAAGTCCGTCGAGAATTTCTTCAAGCTCCTCTTTCGTGTACTTCTTTGTTGTTTCAACTCCCCAGCTTACAAAAACTTCGTCGGCATGGTGGTGACGGTGATGCCCGTCATGATCATGGTCATGACAGCCGCAGGTGCAGCCGTCGCCGTGATGATGCTCATGTTCATCATCATCGTCGTCATGATGGTGGTGGCAATGCTCATGTTCGTGCTCATCATCGTCATCATCATGGTGGTGATGGCAGTGTTCATGTTCATCGTCATCCCCGTCGTGGTGATGATGGCAGTGTTCATGTTCCTCGTCATCCCCGTCGCGGTGGTGATGGCAGTGTTCATGTTCATCGTCATCATCGTCATCGTCGTGCTCATGCGCGAGATGCTCAAGAGCCGCTTTAAGCGTGTCTTTTCTTTCTATTGCTTCAAGGAGCGTTTCACCGTCAAGCTTCGAAATCGGAGTGGTAACAATGACGGCGTTGGGATTTTTCTCTCTGACAAGCTCCGCCGCCGCTTTGAGTTTTTCGGGCGGCACAGTGTCTGCATGACTCATTATTACCGTTCCGGCATGCTCTACCTGATCGTTAAAAAACTCGCCGAAATTTTTCATGTACATTTTGCACTTTCCGGCATCGACAACGGTAGTAAACGCATTGAGCACAATATCATCGCTGTTTATGCTGCGGACGGCTCTGATGACATCCGAAAGCTTACCTACACCGGACGGCTCGATTATTATTCTGTCGGGGGCAAACTGTGTAAGAACCTTCTTGAGAGCTTCGCCGAAATCTCCGACAAGACTGCAGCAAATGCAGCCGGAATTCATTTCGGTTATTTCAATGCCGGAGTCCTTCAAAAAGCCGCCGTCTATTCCTATCTCACCGAATTCATTTTCGATAAGCACAAGCTTTTCGCCCTTGTAGCTGTCGGAAATCAGTTTTTTTATGAGAGTGGTTTTGCCTGCGCCCAAAAATCCCGAAAAAATATCAATTTTTGTCATAACGCATTACTTCCTTTTGCTGTATTCATCTGTATATTTTAGCACAAAATAGCAATATTACAAGAGCGATTTTTCAAAAAAGTAAAGTTGAAAAGCCGTAAAGTCGGTTTCCGAAGTAAAACGCAGGCACTTTTTTGTTATTGCATTTATTTTGCTTTTACTTTGTGACTTAACGAAAATGCGGTGTGCATTAAAAAATGTATTGAAAAAAGCTTTTGTTTACTGTAGAATGTAGAAAACAACGGTGCTTCGTTTTTTTCCGCATGTGCGGAAAAACCGACGGCGCAGCCGATAAGGAAAGGATGTTTTACAGATATGCTCAACAATCCGCAGATCGACAAAATGCTTTCAAAGCTTGAACGGTTTAAGGATCAAATCGAACCGCATATATTCGAAAAACAGTGCGAGCTTGAAAATGCGGAATTTTTTCATGCAGGCACGAAGCAGTATCATACAATCCCCGAGACAGGCTTTGCTCCTGCCGAAAAAGGAATGAAATGGTCGGGCGAAAGCTCATACTGCTGGTTCAAATCGCAATTTACCGTTCCCGAAAATCTTGACGGAAAAACTATATTTGTCATGCCGCATATCGGCGGTTACGAAGCTCTCTTATGGGTAGACGGCGTTCCGTTCGGTACGTTCGCCACAAAGATTGTTTACACCGCGCACGGCAACCATTACTGCGATATGATAAAAAGCAACGCAAAAGCCGGTGACAAAATCGACATTGCACTCGAATATTACGCGGGGCACCTTTGCCCGGGATGCGATCCGGGAGATGATAAGTGCCGCGTGACGGATTTTACATTTGAATACAACGGCATTGATATCTGCACAAAGAATTACGAGGTTCAGGATTTTTATTTTGACCTTTGCTCTCTGCTCGATATGGCTGACATTCTCCCCGAAGAATCGTTCAGGCGCGGTGAAATAATAAATACTTTGTACGAAGTGTACAAAATTTTGTCAATTACCGTTGACGATACTCCGTTTAACGAAGTCCTTGCTTCTATGCGCGAGGCTTCTCCTTTGGTAAAAGAGTGCCTTTCAAAGAAAAACGGCGAAAGTGCGCCCGAAGCAGCCGTAATCGGACATTCGCACATGGATACCGCTTGGCTTTGGCACGTCGGCGAAACAATAAAAAAATGCTGCCGCACATACGCAAATCAGCTTAATCTTATGGAGCAGTATCCGGAATACAAATTCATACAAAGCTCCGCCTGTCATGCCGATTTTATCCGAAGATATTACCCGGCACTCTTTAAGCGCATTCAAAAAGCCGTAGCGGACGGCAAATATGAGCCTAACGGCGGCGTGTGGGTTGAGTGTGACTGCAACATTACGTCGGGCGAATCAATGGTTCGTCAGTTCCTGTGGGGACAGCGTTTTACGAGAAAGTACTTTAATTTTACGTCAAACTGCTTCTGGCTGCCGGACACATTCGGTTATTCCGCCGCCATTCCGCAGATAATGAAAGGCTGCGGCGTCGACTATTTCCTGACCACAAAAATAAGCTGGAACGATACGAACAAATTCCCGTACGATACTTTTTATTGGCAGGGAATTGACGGCACAAAGGTATTCACTCATTTCAATACGACACATCATTTCCCGAAGCCGTATGACATTATCGACAGAATGAACGACGTAAAACAGCATTCCGTTACGAGCAAGCGTCTTATGGCATTCGGCTACGGTGACGGCGGCGGCGGACCTCAGTACGAAATGTGCGAGTTTGCGCGCCGCTGCGAGGACACTGCAGGCGTTCCCAAGACACATTATTCGCTTGTCGGCGATTTTATGAAAGAGCTTGAAAAAGACTGCAAAAATCCGAATGTGTACAGAGGTGAGCTTTATCTTGAACTGCACCGAGGCACGCTCACAAATCAGCACACCATTAAGCGCAACAACCGCAAGGCTGAATTTGCGTTGAGAGACCTTGAAGTCGCGACGGTTTCCGATGCGCTTAAAAAGTCCGAAGCGTGCACTTCGGATAAGATCGCTCCGCTTTACGAAGATTTGCTTATAAATCAGTTCCACGACATTCTGCCCGGCACGTGTATTACGCGCGCTCATCTTGAAAGCCGCGAACAGACCACCGCCGTGATTTCAAATTCCCGTAAGCTGACGCAGGATATACTCGGTGATACGGACAGCGACTGCATAACCGTTACAAACACGCTTTCGTTCGACAGAAACGACTGCATTTTTGCTCCGTACCGCGAAGGATATATATTCGACGGCGGTTACCGTCAGCAGGTCTACACCGTGCTTGACGGAACAAAGAAGATGCTTGTCGCAGGCGTGACGGTGCCTGCATTCTCAAGCGTTACCCTTAAATACGTAAAAGGTGACGTTTCTGCCGAGAGCGCATTTACAGCCGATGAAAAATCGCTTAAAACTCCGTTTGCCGATGTGAAATTTGCGGACAACGGCACGCTTTCGTCATTTGTCGATCTTCGGGCAGAACGCGAGCTTGTCAACGAAATTCCGTTCAACACGCTGATGCTTGCCGAGGATTTGCCGAACTCGTGGGATAACTGGGATGTCGATGCCGATATTATGTCGAAATTCAAATCCTGCTCAAATCTTGTTTCACGCGAGGTCGTTTCCGACGGTGCCGTTGCCTACATAGTGAGAAACGAGTATAAGATCAGTGCGAAATCAACCGTTAAGCAGGACATGATGTTCTTTGCGGATTCCGCAGAGGTGCGTTTTGATACGGCGATGGATTGGAACGACGATCACCGTTTTCTCAAGGCTGTTTTTGATACCGATGTGTACGACGATTTCGCTCGCCATGAAATACAGTTCGGCTATGCCAAGCGTCCCACCACGCGCAATACGACGATAGAACAGGCAAAATTCGAGGTCGTCAACCACAAGTATACGGATATTTCCGAAACTTCGTTCGGTGTCGCCGTTCTCAACGACTGCAAATACGGAATTTCCGTCGACGGCGGCAGACTCGGACTTTCGCTTCATAAGGGCGGCATGCATCCCGATCTTCTCGGCGATAAAGACGGTATTCATCTGTGCACTTATTCTTTCCTGCCGCATATGGGTTCTTTCTGTGCGGAAAGTGTTATCCGTCCCGCGTATGAGCTGAATGTTCCCGTTGTGGAAACGGCAGGCTGCACTTCTCTCGAAAAGCCGGTAACAGTCGGTGCACCCAACGTAATTGTTGAAGCCGTTAAACCTTGTGAAGACGGCGAAAAAGCTTACATTGTCAGAATGTATGAGGCTGAAGGCACATATACCCATACGGATGTTTCGTTTGCCGCGGCGGCAAAGACAGTCAGCATTACAAACATGCTTGAGGAGGTTCTTTCGGAGCTTCCCGCTGCCGATACATACAAACTTGACTTTAAGCCGTTTGAAATCAAAACAGTCAAGGTCACATACTAAAAAACAAACGGAGGAAAGAAAATGGCAGCATCGGAAAAACGCGTGTATTCTCCCGGTTTTACGGGGTTGAGCTGCACGGCACTGCTCATAGTGTCACATTTATTATCGCGGTATTCGTCGCTGTCAGCCGATATCGGTGCACTGAATACGGTTCTGCGTATTATTGCGCTATGCGAATGCGTTCAGCTCGTGCGTGTTACCTCGGCGATGTCGTTTGCGCACGTATGGAACAGCAGTGCGGGTGTCATGCTTTTCTCCGTACCCGTGGTAAACCTGCTCGTTACGGCGGTGCAGCTTTTTCCCGGCGGCGGCTTAATGCCTGCAGGCACCGGCTTTACGGCGATTTTAACGCTTTTTTCTCTTCCCGCATTTTTCTGTTACTATTTTGCGTTTTATCTTCGCCTTACGGGCAGAGGGCGCGGACACGGAATGCAGTATGTGCTGCCGGCATTCGGATTTGCATACACCGTTATCCGTATCGCAGACAAGGCACTGTTTCCCGCGCTTGCGGCAAAACACGATCTGAGTGCCGTGTCATTCCTTGTTGACTTTGTTTCGTGCAGTTCATCGCTTTCGTTGGCGCTTTACGCTGCGGCAGCGGTCGGCTTTGTGCTTTCGACGGTAACATACAAAGGTGCGCGCAGGAAATAAAAGATTCCGTAAAACGCGTATTCAATAAAAAAAGACACCAACGGAGCGGTCGTTAAGCGGCTGCTCCGTTCCTGTCTGCGGTGTGCTCGGCGTGCGCAATAACTCGGAGATGAAAGTCCGCCGCAGGCTTGGCAAAAGAAACTGTCAGCTGAGGGCAACGGAGTCCGTCGTGCGGCGGAATCCGAAAAATGAAAATCCTATGCTCTCAAGTGTTTCCGCAAGCGGGAAACTGAAAACCGTCGGCTCCCGTAATCCCTCGACATTTCCGCAAACCGGGTAATTTTTAGGGAGCTGCAGGCAAAAAAAACCGCTTTCCGAAAAGAGAGAACCGTATACTGTTCTCAGATTTCAAAAAGCGGGGCTGCGACAGCCGTCAGCTTAATTTACACAGGAGTGTGCCGCGGCAATCACTGTCAACATCGCATAGTGATAATCGGTTGCTTTTTATTTATTTTCCGTCCGAAGCTGAGGCTTCGGCGGATTTAAGCAGTTTTTCGATATCATCGGAAGTGAATTTGTACACCTTTGGACAAAAATGGCACTGCACCTCGGTGACATCATCACGAGCCATTTCCTCAAGCGCATCTTTGCCGGTACTTATCAGCGCACGTTCGACCCGCTCAAGCGAGCAGTTGCAGCGGTAAGCGGTATCGTACCCGTCAAGTTTTTCAAGCGTAAATTCCGGCAGAACCTTTTTGCAGATATCATCGGGGGACAATCCGTCCGCCATCATTTTCGCAACGGATTCTATACCGTCAAGTCCTTTTTCCACTTTTGATATTATCTCATCGTCGGCTGTCGGCAAAAGCTGAATAAGAAACCCGCCCGCAACGGCAACCGAAAGGTCGGGATTGACAAGCACGCCGAGTGCACATACGGACGGAATCTGTTCGCTGACGGCATAATACGAAGTGATATCCTCCGCAATTTCTCCCGAAACAAGCGGCACCTGCCCTACCGACGGTTCTTTAAGTCCGACGTCTTTCATAACGCTCAAAAAACCGTCCCTGCCGACCGCGCCGCCGACGTCAAGCTTGCCTTTTTCATTAAGCGGCAGTTCGACGTGCGGATTCATAATATATCCGCGCACATTTCCCGAGGAATCGGAAACGGCGATAACCGAGCCTGCGGGGCCGCCGCCGTTGATTCTGACGGTAACGGAATCTTCGCTGCCCTTAAGCATAGCACCCATAAGTCCCGCAGCAGTCAGCGTTCTGCCGAGGGCAGCCGTACAGACCTTTGAAGAATTTTGATACTGCCGTGCAGTTTCGCAAATATCCGAAGAATCCGACGCAAGGACAACAACGCTGCCGTCATCGGAAATATATCTCACAATTTTACCCATTTTGCATTTGCTCCTTATATGAAATCGGCTTGACAGCCGTAAAACGCAGCCGTTGTTCGTCGGCTCTTACCGTTTTTTCGCCGTCCTCACCGTACACCGTTACGCTTTCGAATCCGATACTGCCGAGAAGTGTCTCAAGCACGTCCCTTTCATATGCCGTTTCGGTAATATCGTCGCTCGCGCGCGAGTATGTGCCGTCGGGACGCAGTCCGAAAACGTCTATATACATATCAACAGTGACCCCGTCTTTGCGAAGTTCATTTTGCCAAACAAGAAACGACCGCGCGGTTTCACGCACAAAAGTATTGTTTGAGAGCACTTCCCGGTGTTTATATACCGTATTGACATCAAAAACAAACACTCCGCCCGGTTCAAGGAACAGAAAAACGCGTTCCATTGCTTTCCTGACGCTTTCGATTCCGTCAAGATGATTCAGCGAATCGAGAGCACAGACAGCGCAGTCCACCGTGCCGAACAAATCCAGCTCACGCATATCCTGACACAAAAGCAGCACGTTTTCACCGAACCTGACGCATTTTTCGCGTGCTTCACCGAGCATTTCCTCGGATATATCCACTCCGACAACTTCGCATCCGCGCTCGGCAAGTTCCTCTGTAAGGCTGCCCGTGCCGCACGCGAGATCAAGTACCGTCCTGCCGTCAAGACCTGCGTTGTGCATGACGGTCAAAACAAAATCCGCCTGAGCGGAATAGTCGACATCTGCGGTAAACGTATCGTACACCGAAGCAAAACCGTCACAGTAAGCCATTATATTTTCACCTTTGAAAAAATTTCGGAATAGCCGCCGCTGCCGTAGGCAAGCGAACGGTTTACGCGGCTTATTGTCGCGGTGGATGCACCGGTTTCCTCTACAATTTCGCTGTATACCTTCTTTTCGGACAGCAGCTTTGCGACCTCAACCCGCTGCGCCATTGCTTTCAATTCGGGAATTGTGCAAAGGTCCTCCAGAAACGCGTGACACTCTTCCCTCGTCTGTATTGCAAGGATACAGTCCACCAGAAAATCAATGTTGGCTCCCTTAATTCCGTTTTCCAAGACAGAACCCTCTTTCCTGTTTTTTACTCTGCTATTTTAACACACTAAAGAGAAAAAGTAAAGCGCAAAAGCCGAAGATAAAAAGTAAAGCGTAAAAAAAGAAATACGGGCAAATAATGCGGCGGCGCAAGTGTTATTCATTGACAAAGAAAACATTTTGGTGTAATATTTACTAAAAGTTTTGAAATTAAGGAGAGCGTTCCGCATGGAAAAGAAAAAGTTTTATATTACGACTCCTATATATTACCCGTCGGACAAGCTGCATATAGGTCACACCTACTGCACGGTCGCAACCGACGCAATGGCACGCTATAAAAGGCTTACCGGCTGTGATGTAATGTTTCTTACGGGCACGGACGAGCACGGACAGAAAATAGAAAATAAGGCAAAAGAAGCCGGTGTTACGCCCAAAGAATTTCTTGACAATATCGTCGAGGGCGAAAAGGGTGTTCTTGACCTATGGAAGCTGATGAACATCTCGAACGACAGATTTATCCGCACCACCGACGGCTATCACTGTGAAGCGATTCAGAAAATATTCAAAAAAATGTACGAAAAGGGTGACATTTACAAGGGTGCCTACAAGGGCAAGTACTGTACTCCGTGCGAATCGTTCTGGACCGAAAGTCAGCTTGTGAACGGCAAATGTCCCGACTGCGGCAGAGAGGTTCACGATGCGGAGGAGGAAGCATACTTTTTCCGTCTCGGAAAATATGCCGACAGAGTGCGCGACCTGCTCGAAAATACCGATTTTCTGCAGCCGAGAAACCGCGTAAACGAAATGGTGAACAACTTCATAAAACCGGGTCTTGACGACCTGTGCGTGAGCCGCACCAGTTTCACGTGGGGCATTCCCGTCGACTTCGACCCCGGTCACGTGGTATACGTTTGGGTAGATGCGCTTTTTAACTACACAACCGCGCTCGGCTTTATGAACGACAAATATCACGATTACGAAAAATACTGGCCTGCCGATGTTCATTTTGTCGGAAAGGAAATAGTGCGTTTTCACTCGATAATCTGGCCCGCAATGCTCATGAGCATGGAAATGCCCCTGCCGAAGCATGTTTTCGGTCACGGCTGGCTTGTCATGGACGGCGGCAAAATGTCAAAATCAAAGGGTAATGTAGTCGACCCGTACGTTCTCGCGGAGAAATTCGGCGTTGACGCGCTGCGCTTTTTCCTGCTGCGCACATTCCCGTTCGGAACGGACGGCAATTTTTCGAACGAGCTGCTCATAAACACGATAAACAACGACCTCGCCAACGACCTCGGTAATATTGTTTCGAGAACCGTTGCAATGGTTGAAAAATATTTCGGTTCGACTCTGCCGACCGAACGCGAAGAAAAGGACTGCGACAGAGAACTTATCGGACTTGCGTCTTCGCTCAGAGCAAAATATGAGGACAGCATGGAACACTTCCGTTTCCAGAAGGCTCTCGAAAATATCTTTGCCGTAATCGACCGCGCCAACAAATACATTGACGAAAACACACCGTGGGTGCTGGCAAAGGACGACGGCAACCGTGCGCGTCTTGCGGCGGTCATGTATAATCTTCTTGAAACCGTACGTATATGCGCCGTTCTTTTAACGCCGTTTATGCCCGACACCGCCGCAAAAATATTTGAGCGTATCGGCGCGAATGACAGCTGCAAAACGTGGGACAGCGCGAAGGAGTGGGGCGTTCTTCCCGCAGATACAACGGTAACAAAGGGTGACGCGCTTTTCCCGCGTATAGATACCGAAAAAGCAATCGAAGAGCTCAACGCCTTACAGGCAGAGCAAAAGAAAAAGGCTGCGGGCAGCGCAGTCGAAACGGAACCGCTCAGCGAAGAAAACGTAGACTTTGACACGTTCTGCAAATCGGATATGCGCGCAGTAAAAATAAAAGCATGCGAAGCAGTCAAAAAAAGCGACAAGCTCCTTAAATTCACGCTTGACGACGGCAGCGGAACCGACAGAATAATTCTTTCGGGCATTCATAAATTCTACGAACCCGAACAGCTTATCGGAAAAACAGCCGTCGCGATTCTCAATCTGCCGCCGAGAAAAATGATGGGAGTTCCCTCCTGCGGCATGCTTATTTCGGCTGTCCACAAGGTAAACGGCGAGGAAAAATTAAATCTCCTGCTTGTCGACGATTCGATCCCCGCAGGCGCAAAGCTCTGCTGACGCACAAATCAAATGTACGGTAATATTTTCGACACTCACGCCCATTATAACGACGAAGCCTTCGACGGTGACAGGGACGAGCTTTTGACTTCCCTTCCCTTTGCGGGTGTCTCGCACATAATAAACTGCGGCACGACGGCAGCTTCTTCCGAAGAATGTATGCGCATTGCGGAAAAGTACCCGTTTGCATATTTTGCAGCCGGCATTCATCCCGAAGACTGCGCAGAACTTCCGCTTTCGGACACCGAACGGCTCAAACCGCTTTTCGGTCACGAAAAATGCGCCGCCGTCGGCGAAATAGGTCTTGATTATCATTACGGCGCAGAAACACGCGAAAAACAACTCGCTTTTTTCGAAGAACAGCTGCGTCTTGCGTCCGAATATTCTCTGCCCGTTATTATTCACGACAGAGAAGCGCATGCGGATACATTGCGTCTTATAAAAAAGCACCGACCGACAGGCGTTCTGCACTGTTTTTCGGGCAGCGCGGAATCGGCAAAAGAACTTGTCTCACTCGGCATGTATATAGGGCTCGGAGGTGCGGTGACTTTCAAAAACGCGCGTAAACCGCTTGAAGTCGCGGCTGCCGTCCCCGAAGACAGACTGCTGCTCGAAACAGATTGCCCGTATATGGCACCCGTACCGTTCAGAGGCAAGCGCAACGACTCCTCGCTTATTCCGTATACAGCGGAAATTATAGCCGCCGTGCGCGGTACGACCGCACAGCATATTATTGATGCGGCAAACGAAAACGCAAAATGCCTTTTCGGTATACGGTAATAAAAAAAGACCGCCGCAGTGAATAAACGCTGCCGTTCCGTTCATACTTATTATCGGTGATGACAGTATGAGCAAGCGAAAAATACGGTGGGGTTCAAATACTCCCGACAACAGATTTGCAGGCAGCGGTTTTCGTGCAAGCAGCGCGGAATTTACGCCGTCCCCCGTAAACGAAGCGGATGAGGCGGATTTTTCCGACAGCAACGATTTCATTTACGACAATATTCCGAACTATCGCGGAGACAAGTACGGCGGACAATAGTACAGCATCAAAAAAGGACAGCGAACGGACAGGCACCCGTCTTATCCGCTCGCCTTTTTTGTCCGCATCGGTGCAAAGAAAACGAAAAAAAGGAGCCGACATCATTCGACTCCCTTTGCTTGTCCGTATTAAACCGGTCTGCGTTTTTAATTGTTGTTTTTGTTGAGATTGGACTGGACTTCCGAAAGAACCTCATCGAGCCAATTGCCCGCATCGCCGATGGCGGTAGCACCCTCTTGGTCGACATTATCTTTATTGGCTCCGAAAAGGTTAAGGAAGAATTTGAAAATCTTTTCAAATATCTTGAAAATAACAGACAATTTAAGCTGCTTGAAATTCCAAGGCACAACGAGACCGTCATCATTTTTGATGTTTCTTGTCGTGTTTTCTTCCGGCACCGCAGCGGAGGTCTCAGCCGCAGCAGTATCATCGGCAGCAAAAGCAATTGAAGCCGTTCCGAACACGGTAAGCACGGCAAGGAAAACCGCAATAATTTTTTTCATGACAAATGCCTCCGAAAATTGTTTTTTTACACGTATATTATAGCGCGGCGCAACGGAAAAATCAACCGTAAAAATTTTTTTCGCGATTAAAAACGCAAATTTGTCACATTGCACACCGCCGCTGCCGTTTGTTTGGTTATTTTGCCGACAAATATTTGAATATTCCGCCTCCGCGCTTGACTTATTCCCGACTTTGACAGTTTACAAAGAGTAAAGACCTCAGAACCCTATGAAAATCAAGGGGTTTCGAGGTCTTTTGGCTATTCG
>CAVFAD010000031.1:0-21545 GCA_963620305.1 Bacteroidaceae bacterium
GGCAGTGTGTTTTGCGTTGTACATGTTTTTTTACACCGTTCAAAAGAAAAACAATGGCTAAGCTTAATTATATCTGCAGCAAATACCTCTTGATAAACATAAAAAAAATCGTTTTCTTTATGTTTGTTACATCTGTGTATACGGGATACAATATCGGAAATGCCAAGCTTTCCGAAGCCGGCATATTGGAATTTATGACGGAAATGATAACGGATTTTTATTTAATCGTTTTTGTTATTTTTCCTCTTTTCGGGTTATGCCTTTTCTCAACCTTATTTTCACACGGGTCTGTGGAATTGATAAGGTATAAAAGCTTTCGGGCATATTTTTTTACGGGCATGATTCCGATAAGTATTTTTTCCTTTTTGTTCGTGTTGATTCCGTCGATTTTCTCTTTCGTATATGCGTTAATATTGAGGTTTCCTACGTCAATTCAGCCTACCGGCTATTTGGATGATGTCGGCGCGGTGCGCCTGTTTTCAAATTCGGAGTATTCGGTTTTGTTTGCCTTTTTATGTGCGGCGCTGTATCTTTTTTTCGGGTTGGTTTTTATCGCGGCGGCAGCAAGCTTTTTGTATTATGCTGTCTCAAAAAGAATACTTCTTTTCATAGTCGGCACGGAATATGTTTTAACCGTATTGGCAGTTCAACGGCACTTTGATGAAGCTTTCCCCTATATTTTTTTGAATAATTACACAATTATTTCCGATGCTGTCAATAACAACTGTCTGCTTGCGCAACTTGTAATTATGTTGATTGCTTGCGTTCTTATTGCCGCTGCAACAAAGAAAAGATGGGGGTGCTCCGATTTATGATAAACAGGGCATCGCTGAAATGGTTTTTTGCGGAAAATTACTTCAACAAACGGATTGTTTTTCTGTTATCTTTGGTATTTGTTTTTGATATACTGTACATTTTGTCTAAAACATATTCAGGCGGGGCGGATACGGTTGTTCTTCTTTTTTACTGCTGCTCCGGCGGTAATTTTGTTTTGATTGACGTGCTGTTCTTTTTGATTTTTAATCTCATGCCGATATATTTTTCGACAGTGATATTTGATTCAAATAAAATAAAAACTCAGTATGTGATAATCCGTTTCAGAAAAAAATCCGAATATTATTTGGTTTCGGAACTTTCGTTTTGTTTTTTTCTTTCGGTATATTTTACGGCTCATCTTCTTTCCGCAGTGATTTATAATTTTCTTTTTACGGGCAGTGAGACACGGTTTTCGGTAAATTCGGAAATATTATATGACGCAGCATATACTCATATCGGGATTGTTGTTGCCGCAGCGGTATTTCTGCGTTTTTCGGAATTGATTTTTGTTCAAAAGCTGCTTGCCGTTGTGCACACGTTTTTCGGAAATTTAACAATTGAATTTATTGTTCTTTCGGCGGGATATTTTTTTGTTCCGTTTGTAAATTATAAATTGTATCCGTTAGGGTTATCTTCAATTTCAAGAATGCTTTTGTTCGGAGTTTCTTTTGAAAAATATATCGTAATGACCGTGCTTATATATGTTGTCGGCAGTGTTATCATTGATATATTTATGTGCAAAAAAGGAATAAAAAATTTATTGGAGAAATAAAGATGGAACATATCATTGAATTTCGGAATGTATCAAAAGCGTTTAAATCCAATTTGCTTTTTTCAAAAGTCGATTTTTCGATAGAAAAAGGTTCTGTCGTGGGGTTTGTGGGGCAAAACGGTTCCGGAAAATCGGTTTTGTTTAAGTTGATTTCCGGTATATACAGACCCGATGACGGATCGATAACGGTCAGGGGAAAGGAACTCGGCAAGGATTGTGATTTTCCGGAAAACATGGGGGTTCTGATAGATTCACCCGGGTTTGTCGGTATATATACGGGTTTTCAAAATTTGAAATATCTGGCAGCAATAAAAAATGTCATCGGAGATGAGAAAATAAAGCAGGCTCTCGAAATTGTCGGTCTTGACAGCGACAGTAAAACAAGAGTTAAAAATTATTCTTTGGGAATGAGGCAAAAGCTTGCCATCGCACAGGCGATAATGGAGGATCAGGATATATTGCTGTTGGATGAGCCTTTTAATGCTTTGGATGAGGAATCGCATAAAAAAATGCTGGCACTTGTAAAAAGTCTTCAGAATGCGGGAAAAACAGTTTTGATAACAAGTCATAACTATGAGGACATAGAATATTTGTGTGATACCGTTTATGTCATAAAGGATAAGCAGGTGTTGTTAAAATAAATGCTTTTGCCTGTTTTTGTCAAAAATCGGCATTGACAGCACCGAAAGAGTGATGTCTCTTTCAGTTGCGGCACTTTCGAACGATTTAACAGGCATCAGCAGCAGAATTGGCTCAAACAAAAAAAAGCTGCCTTTAAGGCAGTCGTGAAAAAGAAAAACCGGACAGCCGAGAGAGGTTGTCCGGTCGATTTTTGCAGAGCCGAAAAAATATAAAAAATCGGTCAGGTCATTCTACCGTTACCGTCAACGGAATTTTGAGTACATGCGGAGCGGCGGTTTCTTTCGTCACACCCGACGTGTATTCGATTTTTATTGTGCCGTTTACCGTGCCCGCGGACGTTATTTTGCACGGAATCGTCACCGTCCACGACAGCGGCTGTGTTTTGCCGTCCGACGCGGGGAGCACCGTGTTATTTATGACGTAATCCGTATTGTTTTCGCCGGCGGTGAACAGAGCATACTCGTATTCCGTTCCGTTTACCGAAAACGAATTTAGAACGCCGTAAAAATCCGCTTCTGTTTTTTCCGCCGTAAATGTGAAAGAGACATTATATAAATTGCCGTTGCTCTTTTTGAAAGTGAACTCCGTTTTGTCGATTGTTATGTTCAGACGGTCAATGATATTTCTGGAAAAGCCTCCGCCTGTTTTCGTCGGCGAAGCGGCACTGCTGCCGGCAAGCGCGCTTATGGGAATGAGGAGCAGTGCAAGCGCAAAAGCCGATATGACAAGCCATTTTTTTGTTTTCATGTTACCGACCCCCCGTCAGCTTAAGTATATATGTTTTTTCGCGGCGGGTCAAGTGTCATTTTCTTCCCGAGGAGCTGTCCGTGAGCAAAATTCCGCGTATGTCATTACAGTGTTCAGTGTCCCGAGGAGGGTTTTTCCCGTCAGACGTGCGGGAAGTCCGTATGCGCGCAGAAATTCACGCCGCCTTTCCGCGCTGTCCGTTCTGCCCGTCAAGCCTGCTTCGTAAAGGTCGGCAGCCGTTATTTCGCGGTGCGGCTCACTTTTTTTGTCGGACTGCGAAAATGCGCCGCTTTTCATAAGCGCGTCCTCGAGAATCCTGTTTTCGATTCCCTCCACGCCGAGCTTGCCCTCTTTTGACGGAGCCGTTTTGCGGTGCTCCTTGCCGAAAATATCGGGAATAAAAACATGCGTTACGCAGCTGTCGGGGACGATGTTTTTTATCAGTGTGCGTATCTTGAACCCTGCCGCGTCGGAGTCCGTAACGATAACGAGTCCGCGCTCACGGGCAAGTCTTTTCAGCAGCTGCTGCTTTTCGCGGTCGTTAAAAATATGAAATCCGTCCGTTGTTATTATAAGCGCGTCGACGATCGATGACAGGCGGATTTTGTCGTAGCGTCCCTCCGTGACGATTACCTTTTCCGTGTGAAGCATCTTTTCACCTTTGCTTTCAGTTTATTGCAGCGGCAAGCTTTGCCGTCAGCTCCGTCAGAAGAACGGCACTGTCTGTTGAGGTCGACTTGCTTTTTGTGTCGGCTTCAAGCAGAATCGAGATGCATTCCTTCAGAGCCGACAGCTTTGCCGCTCTGACAAACGGAGCAATTTCGGACAGGTTGCCGTAAAATTTGAATGCCTCCTTAAATTCCGCAGGGGAGACATCCGCATTCAGCGCAAGCTTGTATCGGTAAGCGTTCACAAACGTACTTGCCATCGCACCCGTTATCGCGGGCAGGGGAGTTTTTTGCCGCAGCAATTCGTTCATAAGCTTATATGCGCGGTCGGTGTCGCCGCCGAAAATGCACTTGCCGATATCAAAAACAGACGCTTCGATGCTTTTTGTGCATACCGTATCAATCATTTCACGTGTGACGGGTCTGCCGTCGGCAAAGGAACACACCTTGTTGAATTCGTTCTGTACCGTCTGCATGTCTCCGCCGACCGCGTCGACGAGGTACCGCGCGTCCTCAGCAGATATCTGCGTGCTCCTGTCTTTTGCGCGCGTGACGAGCATTTTTGCTGTCCGCTCGGGCGTTCGCTTGTTCAGTTCGGCGCAGATGCCGTATTTTGAGACAAGATTGACGATATCCGTCCATTTTTGAAAATCTTTTTTCCCGTATTCAAAGCTTATCGTGCCGAAAAAGAAAATAAGAACGGTTGTTTCCGACATTTGGCGCAATCCGTTTTCAAGCTCCGCGATTTCGTCTTTTCTCAGCGATGCGAGAGGAAAATTGCGGACAAGTACGCATGTGCGTTCGCTCATAACGGGCAGAATGTCGGTTGCCGCCAGTATTTCGGATATGTCGGCTTCTTCGTCATTGAATACGCGAAAATTAAAAGCCTTGAGCGACTCGTTTACGGCGGCTTTTACAAGCTTATCGCAATACATGTCCTTCAAAAAGGTGTCGTTGCCGAACAGAAGCCATATGCTTTGTTTTGCCCCGTCTTTTATCAGTTTTGCGAGCTTTTCTTCGTTTATCGGTGCCATTCAGTTCCCTCCCGAAGCCGTTATTTTTATTCCGTTTGTATTTTCCGCTGTAATTATTCCGTCACCGTCGGCATATGCCGAGAGCAGTATTTTTGTTGCCGTCATGTTTTCTGCGTTTTCGGGCAGACCGTATTTGAAGACCGCGACATCCGCGTTCAGGTACTCGTCCGGCAAAGGATAATTTTTTCCCGAAAGGATAAATGCAACGGCTTTGTCGGCGGTGCGCAGAATACAGCCGTGAAAACCCTTGCTGTTTGTGTACTTTAGTACGGTGTACCGTGACAGTGCAAATTCCGCGTGTTCTACCGTTTCGTCGGATGCGCAGAGCGTTGAGGAGCCGTCGGCGTACAGGACTTCGGTCGGAAAATATGAGGAAATCAGCTTTTGTTTGTTTTTTAACCCGTTTGAAAGGATAAGCAGATCCGCATTTATTCTGCCGTCGTTTGTCATTATGCTTTTTATGTCGGACGAAGACGAATAGCTGCCGCTCATGCCGAGCACTACGGTGCTCTCGCCCCTGTTTTCGGAAATGAGAATATCTCCGTTTTTGCCGCCCGCTATATATACTGAGGTCTGCGGCAGCTGAAATGCGTGCGTGACAAGCGCTGCAGCCAGTGCTGCGGAAATACATAACGAGACGGCTGCAGCGGCAGCGTGCCTTTTGCCTGTTCTCGGCGAGAGCAGAGCGGCTGCGATTGCCGAAAGACACATTGCGGCACACAGCACTGCGGTTTTTTCAAAGTTCAGCGGTATCAGAAATGAGTCAAGCTCCGACAGCTTTTGTATCAGAAACGAAATAAGTCCGCACAGTGTTTCGCATACGCGGAATAAAACCGTGCCGAGCGGCTTTGCGCCGAAAAATGCCGTGCCGAGTGCGCCGAATATCATTGCACCCTCCGCAGGCAGAGTGCACAGCAGCGACGAAATACCGCTTAAAAGTGACGCGCTCCCGAAAAAATACGACGAAATTACCATCGTAAATACGGTTACCGCCGCGGACGCCGTCATTGTATCCGCGACCGACGTGACTGCAATTTTCAGTACGTTGTTTTTTATGCGGAGATGCCGCACCTCTGCCGCATGCGCTGCCGTTATTACCGCTGCGGTTGCCGCAGTCGACAGCAAAAACGAAACGTTTCCCGCAAGAAACGGGTTGACTGTTATGCACAGCGCAGATGCCAAGCCGAGAGAATTCATCGCGTCGGGCGGCTTTCGCAGCAGCCTGCCGACAAAAACCGTGATGAGCATTATGCCCGAACGTATTACCGACGGACTTTTGCCCGTGAAAAAGATAAAAAACAGCACGAAAACGATGCCCGCTGCGCTTGTTATCCGCCGTGCCGAGAAGCCTTTTCCGAGCAGAGAGAAAAGAACGAGCGTCCACACCGACAGGTGCATTCCCGATACGGCGAAAATGTGCGACGCGCCCGCGATACGCAGACGGCTTGCGAAAATGTCCGAAAGTGTTGCCTGATTTCCCGTTATAAGTGCATCGGCAATCGGAAAAGACTCCGACGAAAGTGATATTCTGAGCCTGTTTGAGACAAGCCGCCGCAGGGATAAAATGTTGTATACAACTCCGCTGCGTGCGCCGTTTTCAACCGAAAGACTTCCGCCGAAAACGGAAAAGTATTCGCCCTTTGAGAGTGAATGAAAGAAGAATCTGCTGCTTTTGTCGGCGCAGGTCAGTTCGGCGTTTCTTACAGTGACGGTGTCGCCCGGTCTGACGTCGGGATATTCTTTTCCGTAAAAGACCGCTCCGCCGCTGAATTTTATCCCGTTTGCGGTGCAGCTTTTAAGCTTAAGTACGGTATATCCGCCGCTTGCATACGGAAAATCGGCTGCCGTGCCCGTCAGAGTGCATGTGACCCCGTCAAGCTGTTCTGCGGGTTTGTATTTCAGCTCGTACGAGGCTTTATACGAGAGAAACGAAACGCATACGGCAAGGCAAACCGTCAGAAGCATACGGAAAAGGCGGTTTTTGCGCAGCATGCCGCACACGGCGCACAAAACACCTGCCGCCGCAAATATGATATATGCTGCCGCGTCCGAAAACAGCATAACGGCAATAACCGTCATCAGCGCGGTAAAACCGAACACCGCCGCAGTACGCTTCATTGTTTCTCACTCCCCGATATTATTCGGCTGCGGGTGCTTCGCAGCCGTCTTTGTTGCTGCCGTTTTTTGTAAGCAGTGTAATTATTTCGGAAAGGCACGATATGGGTGACTGCTTCGGGAGAAGCCGCACACTGTAGTAAGGCTTTGCCGAGGCGTTTGCCGAGACGCGTCCGCGCATTGCGGCAAGGCACGAGAGCACCTCGCGGTCGATAAATTTAACAAAGAGAATGAGACAGCCGCCGCGCTGCGTTATCTCGTAAATGCCGTTGTCGGCGGCTGAATTTTTCATGTGAGCCACGCGTATAAGTCCTTCGACGCTTGCGGGCGGCTCGCCGTAACGGTCGATAAGCTCATCGGTTACGTCGAGTACGTCTTCGTCCGTGTGAATATCGGCAATGCGTTTGTATATCGCTATGCGCTGCGAGTAGTCCGAAATGTAGCTGTCGGGAATGTGCGCGTCTATCTGAATGTCGACAAGGCAGTCTTTTTTCGGAATATACGGCTTTTTGTCGGTGCTTTTGAGCCGTTCGACTTCTTCATTCAGCAGCTCAAGGTACATTTCGTAACCGACCGATGCCATATGACCGTGCTGCTGTGCACCGAGCATGTCGCCCGCACCTCTTATTTCAAGGTCGCGCACGGCTATTTTGAATCCCGCGCCGAACTGCGTAAATTCGCGAATTGTTTCAAGACGCTTTTCCGCAACCTCTGACAGCTGTCTGTCGGGGCGGTATGTGAGGTATGCCGATGCGCGTCGCGTCGAGCGTCCCACGCGTCCGCGAAGCTGATGCAGCTGCGCCAGTCCCATTCTGTTTGCGTCCTCTATTATCAGAGTGTTGCAGTTAGGCACGTCCACGCCCGTTTCGATTATGGTCGTGCAGACGAGAATGTCAATGTCGCCCTCGGTCAGTTTTCTCCATACGTCGCCGAGCTGCTGCTCGTTCATTTTTCCGTGCCCGATGCCCACCGTCGCCTCGGGGAACATTTTCTGTATTTCGGCTGCGCATTCGTCTATATCCTCAACGCGGTTATGCAGATAGTACACCTGACCGCCGCGGCGCAGCTCTTTCGCGATAGCCTGCGAAATCAGTCCCGCGTCATGCTCGATGACGTATGTCTGTATCGGATATCTGTCGAGCGGCGCTTCTTCAATGACCGACAGATCGCGCAGTCCCATCATGGCAAAGTTGAGCGTGCGCGGAATCGGAGTAGCCGAAACGGTGAGTACGTCAACGTTCGGGAATTTTTCTTTCAGTTTTTCTTTTTGCGACACGCCGAAGCGCTGTTCCTCGTCCACTATCAGCAGACCGAGGTCCTTAAATTGAACGTCTTTCGAGATGATGCGGTGCGTGCCCGTTATGATGTCTATGCCGCCCGTCTGCAGATCCTTTATGATGCGCTTTTGCTCCGTGGGTGTGCGGAATCGGCAGAGCATCTCCGCTTTTATCGGGAACCCGTCAAAGCGGTGCAGAATGGTGTTGTAATGCTGAAACGCGAGTATGGTGGTCGGTACGAGTATTGCGACCTGCTTGCCGTCACAGATGCATTTAAATGCCGCTCTCAGCGCGACTTCCGTTTTGCCGAAGCCGACATCGCCGCAAAGCAGTCTGTCCATGGGGTACGGCTTTTCCATGTCGTGCTTTATCTCGTGAATACAGCGAAGCTGATCGTCCGTTTCTTCGTATTCGAAGCGGTTTTCAAAGTCATGCTGCATGTCGATATCGGGCGAAAATGCGTAACCGGGCATTGCCTGACGCGCCGCATATAATTTCAGCAGCTGCGCGGCGATATCGCGAACGGCGGAGCGAACCTTTGTTTTTGTCTTTTCCCAGTCGCCCGAGCCGAGACGGCTTATTTTGACCGTTCTGTGCTCGTCGTCCTCGTGGGGACCTATGTATTTTGACACAAGCTCAAGCTTTGTGACGGGGACGTACAGTATGTCGCCTTTTGCGTATTTTATTTTGATATAATCCTTTGTGACACCCTCCATTGACACCTTTTCGATGCCGTCAAAAATGCCGATGCCCGATGTCGCATGCACGACGTAATCGCCTTTTTGCAGCTCCTCAAGTGAATTGAAGGCGTTTGGATTGCGTTTTTTTGCCGTACTTTGCTTTTTTGAATTTTTTGCATATCTTCCGTACGAAACGGCGGTAAACCTCGCGGCGGGGAAGTCGATGCCTGCCGATATTGTTTCGGTGAGAACGTGTACATAACCCGCCTCGAAAAATTTCGGCGGGTTTTTACAGAGTATTGCGGGTATTTCATCGTCCGTCAGCTCGTCAAAAAGCGATTGAGCAGCTTTTTCCGTGCCCGCAAATACGGCGACTGCGTATTTTTTCTTTATCGCGGGAGAAATGTCCTCAACGAGAACGGTGTACGAGCCGTCCCAGCGTGCTCCCTGCATTATTTTGAAATTTATAAGGTCTTTTACGGGAGTGTCAAACGACCCTCTCGCGAAGTTGTCGGCATATACCGTCGCGTGCTTTTCGTACCGTGCGAAAAGCTCCGCTGCGGAAAGAGTAAATTTGTCAAGTCCCTTGCAGAGCTTTCCGCTTGAAAAAAGCTCCTTTAAGTCCTCGTTCATCAGCTTTTCGGCAGCCGCTGCGCGTTCCTTTACGGACGACGTGTCGCAGACGAAAAGAAACGCATCGCCTATGTACGAAAACACCGTCGCGGGGTCGAACGCTATCGGCAGATATCTGTCTCTGCCCTCGGGCGGCAGCGAGGCGCGCAAAAGAGACGCATCGCGGTCGAGCCATTGCCTGACTGCAGCGGTGTTTTTCCCTCTTACCGACCTCGAAAGCGTCTCCAGGGTGTCGGCAAGCTCCGACGGCGAATCGAAAATTATTTCACTGCACTGCGATATTTCCGCGCTGTCGAGAGAACGTGTGCGCCGCTGCGAGATAATGTCAAATTCGCTTACCGTGTCGACTTCATCTCCCCACAGCTCTATTCTGATCGGAAAAGATGTGTTGGCAGGGAAGATGTCGACAATTCCGCCTCTGACCGAAAACTGCCCCGCACCCTCAACCATTTCGCAGAAAGTGTAACCCGCGTTTACGAGCTTTTCGCGCAGTACGTCGGTAGAAAAAGTCATGCCGGGTTTTATCGAAAACGTTTTCGCTTTTAGCACATCGGGCGGAACGGTGTACTGCATTGCGGCTTCGGCAGAGCAGACAAGCACATCCGCCCGCCCGCTCATAAACCGCGACAGCGCACCTATCCGCGACTGCTCGTACTCCGAGGACGAAGCCTTTGTTTCCCCGAAATTAAAGTCGCGTGCGGAGAAAACGACCGCCCTTGAGCCTAATACCGTAATATCGTCGGCAAGCTTCTGCGCGTATGCGTCGTCGGGTGTTATGACCGCCGCTTTTCTGCCGAATTCCTCACAGAAAGCGTGTATCACAAACGCTTTGGGCGCGGGAGGCAGTCCGAGCATGCCGAACGGAAAGCAGTTTCTTTTTACGTTTGAAGCTATTGCCGCAAATTCGGGAGATGCCGAAAAAATTTTTGAATAACAAGACATATTTTTAACCGTTGTATTTGTTCATTGCGCCCGCGCAGTCGCCCTGCACCATGAGCGCGACTGCCTTTACGGCACGTTTCATTGTTTCTTTTATCGTTTCAATGTCCTCTTTTGAGAACTTGCCGAGGACATAGTCCTTTAGGTCGGACGCGGGATCTTTTCTGTCGCCGACACCTATTTTAAGGCGCGGGAAATTGTCGGAATTAAGCTGCCATATTATGCTCTTTATGCCGTTGTGCCCGCCTGCCGAGCCTTTGTTTCTTATGCGGAGCACACCCGTCGGAAGTGAAATGTCGTCGAAAATGACTATGACCTTTTCGGGCGGTATTTTGTAAAAGTCGGCAGCCTCTTTTATCGCTTCGCCGGAGTTGTTCATGTATGTTTGCGGCTTCATTACAAGGCAGCTGTGCCCTTCTATATTTACGCTGCCCGTGAGTGCTCTGTACTTTAGTCTGTCGACCGAAAAGGAATATTCGTTGCACAGCATGTCTATGCACAGAAAACCCGCGTTGTGGCGCGAGTATTCGTATTCTTTCCCGGGATTTCCGAGTCCCGCTATTATAAATTCGGGTTTGCCGACGGGAGCGGAGAATGATGCGGTCTTTTTTTTGAAAAATGCCATTTGTCTGTCCTTAATATTTTTTCGGTCTGTACGGCTTTCTGTCGTTTACCCAGTTTTCCTTGTTCGTCTGACGCTCTCTTGCGACCGCAAGCGCATCTGCGGGAACATCGTCCGTCACGGTACTGCCTGCGGCGGTAAAGGCTCTGTCGCCGACGGTGACGGGAGCTATAAGATTCGTGTTGCAGCCTATAAAAGCGTCGTCGCCGATAATGCAGCGGTTTTTGTCCTTTCCGTTAAAGTTGACCGTGACGCAGCCGCAGCCGAAGTTTACGCCGTTGCCGACGTCCGAGTCGCCGACATATGTCAGATGCGAAACGCTCGTGTGATGCCCTATCTTGGAATTTTTTACTTCGGTGAAGTTGCCGCAGTGTGAGCTTTCGCCTATTTCCGAGCCGGGGCGCAGATGCGCGAAAGGCCCTATCGACGCGTTGTCATGCACAACGGCAGATTCCGCCTGAACGCTGTTGAGCGTGCAGTTGTCGCCGACGGTCGTGTCAAACAGCACGGTATTAGGCCCTATTACGCAGCTTTTGCCGATTTTGCAGCCGTGCTTTATTATCGTACCGGGCAGAATGAGAGTATCTGCACCTATTTCGGCATCGTCGTCTATCATAACGCCGTCGGCGCACGGAATCGACACGCCGTCGAGCATCAGCTTGTTCATGACCTTTTTGCGCAGCAGCTCGTTAAGCTCCGCAAGCTGTACCCGCGTGTTTGCACCGAGTACCGCGTCTGCGTTGTCCGCCGCGAACGCGCCGACCTTAAGTCCCTTGCCGAGAGCGATGCTCACGGTGTCCGTGATGTAGTATTCGCCCTTTGAGTTGTCGTTTGTGAGCAGTCCCAAAAGCTCGGTGAGCGTGTCGCAGTCAAACCACATCGCACCCGAGTTTATTTCTTTTATCTTCTTCGTTTTGCAGTCCGCCGACGCTTCTTCGACTATAGCCGTAAAATTTTCGTTCTTGTCGCGCACTATTCTGCCGTAGCCGAACGGATTGTCTATTTTTGCGGAAATTACCGTCTGTACGAAGCCGTTCGACACGTGGTATTCGAGCGCGTCCGCAATCGTTTTTGAATCGATAAACGGCGCGTCTCCGTTGAGTATGAGCACGTTGACTCCGCTGTGCTCATTTATGAAATCGGCAGCCTGCATCACCGCGTGACCCGTGCCGAGCCGCTGCGCCTGATGCACCGTTTTTGCGCGTCCCTTTAAGTGTGCGTCCAGTATCTCCGCTTTATATCCCGTTATGACGCAAATGTCCTCGACTCCCGCGCCGAACGCGGCGTCTATAACTCTGTCTATCATCGGTCTGAATAATATTTCAGCCATCGCCTTCGGTTTTGACGATTTCATTCTCGTTCCCTCGCCGCCCGCGAGTATAACAGCGCAATTTTTCACAAATATGAACCTCCGAAAACAAAATTCATTTCAGCCGCCGACGGCGGTTAAAATGCGCATGCAAAAATAATATACCACTTTATGCAGCCGACTTCAAGCAAAATTTGCTTTACCCCGAAACCGTATGTGTAATATTTATAAATAGAGCGGCTCGTTTTTGTGTAAAAGCAAGAATTTTCGGTTTTTTCGAGGAAGATTTGTCTATCGCTTGACACTTGACCGAAAAAAATTTATAATAATTGTGTATAAATAGGATAGCCGCGGCGGTTAATTTTTGTTCAACTGTCCAAACTTGCGGCTTGTCTTAAGGAGGAATTATTGTGAGGAATAATTCAGGTACGGGAGCAAAGACCCGCACTCTTGCAAGAATTTTCATTGCCGCATTGGCGGTGTGCCTTGCGCTTACCGCCGTTCCGTTCCTTGCTCCCGACAGCCTGCCCGTTGCAAAAGCGGCAAATGAGCAGCTGGCGGGTACATCGAAGGATCAGATTAACACGGCGCTGAGCGGTTATGCCGCAGGCACGGTTATCGATCTTACACTGGGTAACGATATCGATTTAACCGATACGTCCGATGTGACCTTTAGTTACAACATAACGGGTATTGTGATACCCAAGGGAATAACGGTAAACCTGTATATGAACAGCAAAAGGATATTGTTTAACCGTTCGGATAGCGGTGCATGGCAGATGCCGCTTCTGAGAGCTATTCACAACAAGGGAACCTTAAATATTTATTCCGGTTCGTCGACGTCTCCGTCAAGAGCATCCGCTTCCGAAGATGCGTCCGCGATTTATGTTGTTAATAACAGAACCGACATGAATGCAACGAGTAAACTGGAGGAGTCCTATTCGTATATAGAGGCAATTCGGAACGAAGGAACTCTTACGGTCAACAAAAACGTTACGGTTTGTGCAAAATCGAATTTGTCATACGCAGATAATAATGGCGGTTGTGATGCAAGTGCTACAGTCGGCATTGCTGACATAATGAGCACAAATGGCGCAACGGTTACGGTTAACGGTGCAGTGCTTAGTGCCGAAGTCCAAACTACGGCATGGACATCAAAAGATAATCATGGGGATTCTCGTGCTTTTGCCTATAATATTTACGGCGGAATTGTTACTGTAAACGGAAATTCAATTTTTAATGTTTCCGCAGTTGCATATTCGAGAGCGTCGGCTGTTTTGAATTCTGCCAGAAAAGCTGATTCTACAGCAGTTTCATACAATATTGCAGCTGAGAATATCTTGGTTGCAGGCGGGAAATTTAGTTACAGCGGTTTCTCGGATGATCCCCAAAACAATGCATGCATAAACGGTACTCAGACGGTTTGCACCGGCTCGATAATTTCTACGGGTATCAGCAAAATATATGACGGCAATTTCAGCTATGCTACAGGCGACAGTTTGATTGGTATCGGCAGTGGCAGAGGTACGTGTACATACCGCGAAACGACGATAGGAAAAATCAGTACTTTGCCGTACAGTCCGGAGCAGCTCAAGGCTGCAACTTATGGCAAAAATAACAGTGTATCGGTAAATCCTACGGGAATCTCTGCGGGACAGTATACTGATGAGTCGGGCAATGTATACAATTCAAGCATGTCGACGGACAGAGGTACGCGCACTGCCGCCATTGACAAGGGTGCGCCCTCGGGTTCATACCGCGTTCACGTAATCTACAGATACTGGACGGACAGTAATAAATCAAAACTCGACACAACCGTAGTCGGCAGCGACGGCAATGCGGGATATTCGTTCATGCCGCTTAGCGACAGCACGGAAATTGTTAAAACAAAAGCTGAGTTCGTCGGAATTGAATCACAAACGAATTACACAAAACCCGCGTCTGCGGGAATCAAATATGTATCGGGCGGCGAAGCGTATAACAGTTATTTCTGGCATCTCAAGAGTATATCCTATGCCACGACAACCGGCTGGTTCTCCGATGTCGACTTCTCATCAGGCAAAACTGTGATGAAAGATTTTGACGGGACCACAGATAAAGAAGTCGGTGCGTCCGCGTCACCGATATACATTTACGTCGACTACGTCAGAAAAGTCCCCGCTAAAATAAGCATGTCGATAAAGACAGGCACTGCCGTTTACACCGGCAAGCCGATTCTTGCGAGTGTTCTCGGCGCGTCCGTCAAAAATGTGATGGATTCTTCGGACATCACTGCGGACTATAACCTTGACAAAAACAATAATTCCCTTATCGACGTAGGCTATTCGTGGACGGGAACTACCGCAGCGGGGCAGGAGATAAGCGGCAGCGACAGCCTGCCGACAGTCGTAGGTACTTACACTGTTACCGCAAGCTTTGCGGACAACACCGTTTACGGCAAGGACGAAAAATTATACAAGAACAGAGAAGCCTACTCTTACACGTTCACTCTGAACATCACCCCGTCGGAGGTGTCGAGAGGAACTCTGCCGACCTCGATTGACCTTACCTACGGTCAGAAGCTGAGCGAAGTGCTGAAGCTTTCCGACTTTGCGGCGGACGGTGTCAACGGTGAAAAGCCGAGCGGAACGTTTTCGTTCAAATATTCTTCCGACGCAGCGGAATTTAAGAGCGTCGGCAGCAATACCGTTACTGTCGTGTGGACTCCCGCCGACTCAAGGGGCAACTACAAACAGACCGAATTTACGGTAGTATATAATGTAAAAAAAGCGCAGCTCACAATCAGACCTCTCGCGTCAACGGTTGTTTACGGCGACAGTGAATTTAAGAAACCGTTCTCATCTTTCTTTGACGGACTTACGGCTAACGACAATAACGACGGTGTGAAAGCGCAGCTTGAAGCTGTCATGTCCTACACCATCCTTCGCAACGGCGGCTGGTATCCGTATAAGGCGGGTGAAACTCCTGCGGGTACGTATTACGTCAGAGCGACGCTTACCGATACGACGGTTGCCGTGCTCTCGAATTACGAATACGGTTATGCTTTCGGCGAAGCGGATAACCCGGAGGGGATTCTGACGGTTGAAAAACGCCCCGTTACGGTCGTTGCGACAGCCGTAAGCAGACCTTATGACCCCAATAACGGCAAGGTTGTCGTAAAATTTGAAATAACCGAGGGCAAGCTCCTTGCCGACGACGTGAGCGTAACCAATACGGAAGGCGATCTTGCCGACAGAAATGCGGGAACGCAGTATGTCGGCGGTATTAACTCGACTACCGTACCTGCGCTGTTTACGGGCGGCAAGAGCGATAACTACGAGCTTGATGTTCTTCTTTACAACACGGGCGATTATCTCAAGGTTGAAATAACAAAGGCGACTCCGTCCGTTTCCGTTCCGGCGCTTGGCGCGGTGTTCTACAAGAGAACACAGACACTCGCCGATATCGACCTTACCGCTTACAATAACGGCGGCACATGGCAGTGGACGGATAAAACCGTCAATCCCACGGTAAACGCCGGCTCGTATTCCGCAACGTTTACTCCCGACGACAGCGCAAACTACGAAACCGTCACGGTAAGCATTCCTCTTACGGTTAATCCCACGCCCGTCGTCATTTCCTATAAAAACGAAGTATCATACGGCGACAATATCCCCAACATCACGGCATACACCTACTCCGCGCCGAATGACCCGTCGTTCAATATCGACTCCGTCACGACCACGGGTAATATAAATGTTTCTACCGATTATAAGGTGGGCAGTCCCGCAAGCACAACGGGTTATGCCGTTCGCATCAGTGCGCCCAACTATAAGGACGTCAGCGGAAACTACACCTTTACCGCGCAGGACGGCGTTATAACCGTGAAACCGCGCACAATAGTGTTCACCGTTTCGGATGCGGTTATCACCTACGGCGAAAACTTCGCTGCGGACAGCGTTAAAGTTACATTTGACGAAAGCCGCCTTGTCGGTGACGATACCGCAAGCGATATTACTTCAAATAAAGTTGAACCGTCTTTCAATGTAACATCGAAATTTGACTACCTGACAAATTACGGTGTAGGCGAGTATGAGCTTACCGCAATCGCATCGTTTACCACTTCACCGAACTACGCTATTGACATTGTCAACGGCAAACTTACCGTCAAGAAAGCTGACCTCGTGATAAAAGCAAAGAGCTTCTCTCTGACATACGGTTCCGATATTCCCGATAACCTGTCGCAGCAGTATGAGCTTGAAGGCGCGAAAAGAGGCGACACACTTGCTTCTGCGGTGACGGCAGGTGAGGTTAATTTCAGTACGGATTACTACAAGGGCGCACCCGTTAATGCAGAAGGCTACAACTTCTACATTGATATCTCCGGCGCGACTTTCCAAAACTACAATGTTTCGGTTGAACGCGGAACTGTCGTCGTTGTGAAAGCCGATCCCAAGATTACAGATTATCCCAAGGCGACGCTTACTTACGGCGATACTCTCGCGGATGCCGTATTTGAAGGCGGAACTGTCGACGTTGCAGGTACGTATGTTTATGACAGAGCCGACATTATGCCCTCGTGGCAGGAGGCTGCATGGACAATTTATTCCGCTTCGTTTGTTCCCGAAGATACGGTGAACTACAACACCGTTAAGAATCTCTATGTTTCGCTTACGGTCAACAAGAAAGAAATAAGCGGTTCGCTTGCCGTTAACGGCAACCCGATGCTCGGCTCGACTCTTACCGTCGATGTCAGCGGACTTGATCCCGATTCGGTCGGAACGTATACATTCGTCTGGACGGTTGACGGCGAAAAGGTCGGCACGGGCGAAACACTTGCTCTTAATGATGAGACGAAATTTGTCGGAAAGACCGTGACCGTCACCGCAACCGCAACGGGTTATTACACCGGTTCGGCAAGCGTTACCACGACGAAAGTAGCTCCGACTCTTACGCCTGTAACGGAGATTCTTACCGATGGCGAGTTTGACAAATACTTCAATTCCGCGGATCTTTCACTCGGCGAAACAAAAACCGTTACCTATGACGGAAAAGCGCAGAACATCGCCGTAAATCTTCGCAGCGACGTTACGGCGAAGGCGAGAGTCGGCGCGATTACCGTTAAGTATAACGGCAGCACGACCGCTCCCTCCGCCGCAGGTACGTACAGTGTTACGATTGATATCGCAACTCCCGACTTTGACAACATTATCACCGGAGACGACGGCAAAACCTACGACGGCGATACGGTTGTGTATTCACCCGTTTCAAACTTCAAGATAGGTACGCTCGTTATCGAAAAAGCTCCGTATAACGTAACCGTTTGTGTCGACAGTAAGGTTTACGACGGCTACACGGCTGCAACCGCAAAGGTTGTCAGCGAGTCGGGCGCGGTGACTCTTACCGGCGGCGACAAGGACGATGTTATGTTCGGCAAGGCTTCGTTTGTGTTCTCCGACGCGAATGTCGGCACGGGCAAAACCGTAACTTATGCGGATGCGTCACTCGCGGGCGCGGCAGCCGCTAACTACGAACTTAATCTTACAATTCAAAACGACGCAAAAGCCGATATCACCCCCCGCAAGCTCCTTGTCAGAGCAGATCCCATTTCAAGAGAATATGCGGACGGCAACTATGATGTCAGCGTCTCGTTTGAAATAAACACCGCGTCTATCGCCGCTACGGATTCGCTTGCATCGGTCGGTATAAACGAAGCTGCCGCTTCGGGTCACGTTGATGACTGCCGTGCGGGAACAAGAAACGTGACACTTCAAAATGTTGAACTTACGGGTTCAAAGAAAGCGAACTATACGCTTGAAATTACAAACAGCGATTCTCTTACGGTGCAGATACTCAAAGCGACTCCGAGCTATCCGATACCGGAGGTTGCCGACATTACCTATGATGCAGGCAGACATCTTTCCGCTGTCAGTCTCGGCGATTCGCGCTGGAGCTGGTCACAGAACGTGAAAAACGAAGTCCCCGCAGCAGGTGCACATACCTACACCGCAGTTTTCACTCCCACCGATACGGCGAACTACGCAACGGTTACACGCGACGTTAGCTTTACCGTTAATAAGGCTCCCGTCACCGTTAAAGCGGCATCGTTTGATGTGACATACGGCGACATCGAGCCTACGTATTACACAATTGTAACCGGACTTACAGGCTCCGATACGGTTAAGAACCTCAGCGGATTTGTGCTTCTCAACTGCGCTTATCAGACTGATTCACCCGTCGGCACTTATACGGTAACGATAGACGGACGCTACGAGAGCGACAACTATACGTTTGATTATACTCCCGGCACGGTTACGGTGAATCCGAGAACCGTTTATGTGACCGCCGAAGCGGTTAACCGTGAGTATGAAGCCGGAAATGTTAACGTAACGGTCAACTTCTCCGCGCTTTCCAACGTCCGCGTAGGCGACGAAGGCAACGTTTACCTTAAGAATGCGTCGCTTACGGGTACAGTGGCAAATGATACCGCAGGAACAAAAACCGTTACTTATACCGTGCCCGAACTTGCGGGTTCGGCTTCGCAGAACTACGTGCTGAAGCTCCTCAACACGAACCTCACGGTCGAGATTCTCAAAGCGCGGCTTGCCGGTGTCGTTCTTCCCACCTCCGCAACGGTATTCTACGGCAGCAAGCTCTCTACCGCGAAATGGACGTCCGCGTATGAAGGCACCGAGCTCGGCACATTCTCGATGAAAGACCCCATGTCAACACCCAAGGCGGTCGGCACAACCTCGAATGTTTACAAGGTTATCTTCACTCCGTTTGAATCCGCAAACTACGCGACAGTTGAGCAGTATATTACGCTCACGGTCGAAAGAGCTGTCCTCAATCTGGAAATGAGCATTGCCGGTGTCCTTACTTCGGGCAACAAGCTTTACATCGTAACGAACAGCATCCCCGAAGACGCAGCACGGCACATAGTTTATAACTGGTACAGAGTTCCGTCTGCGGACGCGGATTACAAGTCAACGGGTAAGGTAGTTGCGTACAATACTTCCGAATATACGCTCACGGAAGACGATGTCGGCTTCTATATCGTCGCGGTTGCTCAGAATTCGTCGGATTCGCCGTATTACATCTCGGCAAGTTGCGTTTCGGATTCCTCCGTGTCGCAGCCGAAGATGTCCTTCTGGCAGAAAATCATGAAGTGGTTCTACAAGCTTATTGCTTCAATTACCGCAGTTTTCGGCAGAGTAAAATAATCCTCTCATAAAATCAAAAAGCACATAGCGCACCGCGAAAACGGTGCGCTGTGTGCTTTTTACGGTAAATTTAATTTAAAAACGCAAAACGGCACACGCTCAACACGCGCAGCCGTTATTATTTTGTCCGCCGGGAGTCGTTTCCGCTTTTTTGCAGCTGTGCGAAATCAGTCCAAAAGCTCGGAATACGTCAGATCCACGGCAGTGGATATTTATAGATTGCACCGGTCTTAAAAAAGTATACTACAAGGGAGATTTGGAATCATGGCTGAGAATAGAGTTTGAGGATTACTACTCAAATCCTTGCTGCAACGGCGCGGAACTGTATCTAAACGGAACGATTGTTAAAGATGTTGTGATTCCGGACAGGGTCACAAGCATCGGCGACAATGCATTTTCCGGCTGCACCAGTCTTACAAGTGTAACAATCCCGGACAGGGTCACAAGCATCGGCGATTGTGCATTTTACGGTTGCAAGAGTCTCACTAATATAACTATTCCGAACAGTGTCACGGACATAGGCGGTGCAGCATTTTCCGGCTGCACCGGACTTACGGGCGTAACGATTCCGGAAAGTGTCAAAACAATCGCCGGGAATGCATTTTATAATGTTGCCAATATTGTCTACTCAGGAACAGCAAGCGGTTCGCCGTGGGGTGCAAGAGCCTTAAACGGTTATGTCGAAAACGGACTTGTATATGAGGATTCGAGCAAAACAAAGCTGTTGGCATGTCCTTCTTCGAAAGAGGTAACAGTAGATATTCCGAACAGTGTCATAAGCATTGGTAATGATGCATTTTTCGGCTGCACAGGTCTTACGAGTATAACGATTCCGGACAGTGTCGCAAGTATCGGCAGCTCCACATTTTCAGGCTGTATCGCTCTCACAAGTGCAGCAATAGGAAACGGTGTCACAAGCATCGGCAATGCTGCATTTAGCGGCTGCACCGGCCTTACGAGTGTAACAATACCGGACAGTGTTACAAGCATCGGCAGTTCCGCATTTTCCGGCTGCACAGGTCTTACAAGTGTGACGATAGGAAATGCGGTTGCAGACATCGGATATGACGCATTTTACGGCTGCAAGAGCCTCACAAGCGTTACAATTCCGAAAAGTGTTACAAACATTGGCAAAAAAGCATTTTTCGCATGCAGTAATTTGGCGGAGGTTTATCTTTTGAATCCACACAGCTTGAGTGAAGAAAGCAGCGAGTTTATTTTTTCGTACAATGCAAGCATTTACAGTCACGGCGGCGGCAGTGTGGAAACGTTTGCAGGCAATTACGGATATAAATTTGTGTCGGTTCATATGTGGGACAACGGCAAGATGACAAAAGAGCCGCAGGTCGGTGCTGCGGGAGAGAAGACGTTCACCTGTACGGTATGCAGCGAGACACGCACGGAGGAAATTGCTTCGCTCACACCTCCTGTGCCCGAGAAAATCGAGATAAAGTCCTCCGGCAGTGCAAAAGAGCTGTCCGACGGAATTGTCGGCGCGACGCACTCCTTGACGGTTTCTGAGCTGCTTGCTTTGTCCAACGCTTCGTATGTTGCGGACAAGGACGGAAGCAGGGTTGCGGATGCGGCAAAGCCGCTTGCAACCGGCATGAAAATAGTCTTTGAAGCAGACGGCAAAAAGCTCGAAAAGGTGATTTCCGTTTTCGGCGACGTGAACGGTGACGGTGTTGTTTCGGTCACCGACGCAAGAAGCACGCTTCGCGCTGCGGTAGGTCTTGATACGCTTGACGGCGCATATTTTGACGCGGCAAGAGTCAACGGCGGCGATAAGATAAGCGTCACCGATGCACGTTTGGTGCTGCGTGCTGCGGTCGCGCTCGACACGGGCAAGGACTGGCTTGCAAACATCAGTTAGGTCGGTTCGAAGTAAAAAATTCTATTGTCAACGCATACTTGAAAAACCCCGACCGTGCAGAAATTTTCCTGCACGGTCGGGGTTATGTCGGTGTGCTCGGCATGCGTAATAACTTGGTGGTGAAAGTCCACTACAGGCTTGGCAGTAGGAACTGTTAGCCGAAGACAAGGGCGTCCGTCGTGAGGCGGAGTCTGAAAGAAGTCGGATGTGGGGGCT
>CAVFAD010000032.1:0-20883 GCA_963620305.1 Bacteroidaceae bacterium
GTATATCTGTTCAAGCAGCATTATTCGCGCAAGGCGATGAGGAAAGGTCATCTTTGACATGGACATTTTTATGTCCGCAGCGCGCTTTACACTGTCTGAAAGTCCGCATGAACCGCCTATTACAAATGTAATATCACTGCGTCCCGAGAGTGCGGAATCCGTAAAAATACGTGAAAAATCCTCGGAAGAAAACTGCTTTCCCTCAATACACATTGCAATCACGGTACTGCCCGACGGAATTTTCTTTATAATTTCGGCACCCTCGTTTTCGAGTGCTCTGTTGATTTCCGACTGTGAGGGAGTGTCCGAAAGAGGCGACTGTCTGATTTCGACGGTCTTTACGTCGGCATAAGGCTTAAGACGCTTCAGATATTCAGCCGATGCGCTGTCAAAAAAGGCATCTTTAAGTCTGCCGACGCAGATAACTGTCACTGTACGCATTATTTATTTATCCTTTCAAAAAACTACAAAACGCTTTGTGTTTGACGGTTCGGCAACGGAAAGTTCATAGTCAACACCGTCAATTGCTCCGACTCGTTTCAGAAAGGAATGAGTACATTTATAGGCAAGCTCGGGCGTATTGTTTTCACGGCTCAAATGACCGAGCACAAAATGCGTCACGCCGCTTTCGAGCAATCTCACGGCTGTGTCGGCACAGTCCTCGTTCGAAAGATGTCCCGTTTCGGAGCGGATACGCATTTTCAGCGGTTCGGGATACGGTCCGAATTTGAGCATATCGGGGTCGTAGTTCGATTCGAGGAGCACAAGGTCGCACCCCTTTATGCCGTTAAAAATATCTTCCGTCAAAATACCGGTATCCGTTGCAATACCGATTGTTCTGTCGGGCAGCTCCACTCGAAAACCGCAGCTTTCTTTCGCGTCATGCGATGTGGGAAAACGCGTAACAAACATGTCACCGACAGCAATGCCTTTTTCCGTAATTATCTCATGTCTGAACCTGCCGTTGAGAACACCGCCCGACATAAGTCCCGACAGCGTACCGCCGGAAGCATACACGGGAATGTGATATTTTGTCGCAAATACCCTTATTGCGCCCGTGTGGTCGGTGTGTTCATGCGTCACAAAAATGGCTTTAATACTTTCGGGTGTTAACCCCGCCCTGTCAAGCGAAAGACACAACTGTTTGCAGTTTGTGCCGGCGTCTATCAAAATACCTTCGGATGAAGTGCCTATGTACGTCGAGTTTCCCGACGATGAGGAGCACAGTGTGCAGAATCTTGCCATATGTTTTTCCTGTCTGTTTTATTATTTTTATGAGTTCCGTGTTCCGTCTTCGGCACACCGAGCATTATTTCTTTGAACCGAATTTGCCGCCGAGCTTGCCGCTCTTCTGAGATGAACCGAACGAAAAGTTTCCCGCAAGAATGTTGGTGTCAAACGAGAAAACTACAGCGTCTTCTTCCCTTTTGCGTTTGAGTGCAAGGTCAATCATTCTGTCAAGCAGTTTCGGATAGGTTACTCCCACAGGCTCCCAAAGGTAGAACGAAAGCGAACCGGGAATCGTGTTTATTTCATTGAGATAGACTTTATCAGTTTCACCGTCTATCATAAAGTCGATTCTTGATACGCCGTTACAGCCGAGCACTTTGAATGCTTTAACCGCCATAGAGCGTATTTCTTCGCGGCGCTCTGAGGAAATGTCCGCAGGAATTTTCCGCGCAAGGCTTGCCATGCCGCCTTTTGTCGAACCGCTTTTTGCACCGCCCGTTTTCGCGCCTGTTTTCTTTGAGCCGCCGCCCTGCAAATATTTGTTTTCGTAGCTCAAAATCTCATCGCTTTTTGCAGGCTGTTCGCACTCGCTTGCAAATGCCTCGTCAACGTCGCCGCACACCGAACAGTTTATCTCGGTAAGGTCGGTTATTGCGCGTTCGACAAGCACAACCGTTGCGAATTTAAATGCGTCGTCAAGCGATTGTCTTAAACCGTCCTCATCATGCGCAACGGAAATACCTACAGACGAGCCGAGATTTACGGGTTTTACGATAACGGGAAAGCCTATTTTCTCTTTTGTCCTTGCGATTATTTTTTCAGGTTCTGCAAAATCCGAAACAATAAAACGAAGACAGTCAAGTACGGGAACACCGTTATCCTTGAGCACCGTCTTCATAACGTATTTGTCCATACCGACAGCCGAAGCAGTAACATCGCAGCCGACGAACGGAACGCCGAGCGTCTTAAGGTATCCCTGCAAAGTACCGTCTTCGACATTTGTACCGTGAACAATGGGAAATGCTACGTCGACATCTGAAATAACATTATTACCGAACTTTTTGAACGGGAACCGCATCAGCTTGACACGTCCGTCGATGTTCATCAGCACACAGCGCGTGCTTTTTTTAAGAAGCGCGGGAATGTTTTTATATTCCTCGATACATGAACACTCGAACGAGGTATAGAACTCACTGTTTTTGGTAATATAAACGGGAATGATATCGTACTTCGTCTGATCGAGCGACGCAATTGCCTGGAGTGCAGAAATGATACTGACCTCATGTTCGACGCTTTTGCCGCCGAACAGAACACAAAGCTTTATTCTCATTTTCTTATCCTCCTAATCAGTAGTTGTCGGGCAGGTCGTTTTCGAGCAGAACAAGCTTTTTCAGCTCGGTGCGGATTCCGTAAACAAAAGCCATGCCGTCCCTGAACGAGTCAAAAACATGAAGGTGTTTTTCGTCGAAACCGGCTTCTTTAACACCGCGCGCTATTGCGGCGGTCTGTTTTTCTCCGATAAGCACTATTTCGTCGCAGCAGTCGGCGGCGGTTTTTCCGAAATCTTCATTCAGTTCATCTTCTCTCGCGCCGAGCTCCACCATACCGGGAGTGACGAGAATGCGCAAGCCGTCCATACTTTTCAGCGTGTGAAGTGCAGCGCGGCAGCCTGCGGGATTTGAATTGAACGCATCGTCGATAATTGTCACCGCGCCTTTGTCGATTATCTGCATACGGTGCTCGACCGCCTCTATTCGCCGCACATAAAGACGCATTTTTTCCATGGGCATACCGAATCCGTTTGCAGCTGCTATCGCACCGACAATATTTATAACATTGTGTTCGCCGAGCAGCTTAGTATCAAAATCGGTGACGGTACCGTCGGGTGCTTTTACCGAAAACCCCGTACCTTTCAAATGAGAATCAATATTAAATACGCGGTAATCGCAGTCCTCGCGCATACCGTATTTTATAAATTTGTGCTTCGGGGGATTCTGTCTAATCAGGTCATTGTCCCAGTTTACATAGAGTCTGCCGTCCGTCGGGAGCGCGTCGGCAAGCTCGTATTTTGTCTTTATGATATTCTCCTGCGAACCGAAAGATTCAAGATGCTGTTCACCCAGTGCGGTAATGATTCCGTGCTTCGGGTGAACGATATCGCAAAGTTCTTTTATGTCTCCGACCCACTTCGCACCCATTTCACACAGAAAAATCTTATGAACGGCGGAAAGCTGTCCGCGCACCGTTTTTACGATGCCCATCGGCGTATTAAAACTTGCGGGTGTAACAAGTGTATCCGTCCATGCTCGCAGTATCGTATAAAGGTAAAACTTTACGCTTGTTTTTCCGTAGGAGCCGGTGATACCTATGGTCTGCAGCTCGGGACATGCGGCAAGCATACGCTTTGCATCGTTTGTGTAATGGCGGTTGATTCCCTTTTCGATCGGCTTATTGATAAGATTCGCAAGGACTATCCACAGCGGAACGAGCGCATTCATAATGCCGACACACATAAAAGCAAGGTGTTTTTGTTCGCCTTTCGTGAGGAAGTACACCGATGTGCCGAAAACGGCGCAAATGAGAATAAGCGCGGTGACGTACATGCGTTTTACACGAGGAGTGTAAACGAGAGGCTTTTTTTCCTCGCGTCCTCTGTTGTTATAAACCACAAAGAACAGTGAAACAAGCAGCAGCGCGGCGCACGGCGTAAAAATTTTTTCGTTGCCGACAAATGCCGTAAAAGACAGCGCAAAGGCTGCCGCTTCGGGAATATAATGCTTAATGTGCTTTATGAACCAAGCCGTAAAGGACGATAAACGGTATCCCTCAAGCTGGAACATGTGCATATTGTAAATAAGACTTTTAAATATACAATAAATCGACACAATTACGGATGCGCCGTAAAGGAGCTGCAAAACAGGTGACAGCATATTTTACCTCCGCTTAAAGCTTAAGATATGATGAAAGAATGGCATTGTAAAGAGGGGCGTTTTCAAGGAACGAAAAGTGTCCCGCTCCCTCAATGCGGGCAAGACCTGCATTGGGAATGAGTTTTTCCATTTTTTCTGCGTCGGATATCGGGGTTGCGGTGTCGAGGGTTCCCCAAACAAGAAGGGTTTCCTGCTTTATCTTCGGCAAAAGATCGGTTAAATCTTCGTTTACGACATTAACAAGAACCTGACGCATAAGAGGTGACGCGGCGCGGTAATCGGCAGAACCGGTCATACTTTGCAGCTTATTCAGAAGCTTCGGCGAACCGGAGACGAGCTTTTTACCGAATTTGACGATGCTTTCTTTTTTCTTTTGCGAATCCGATTTTTCGGGGCGTATCCCTGCCGAATCAACAAGAACAATACGTTCAATCTCAAACGGAAGCTCACGCGAGGACGCGGCTTTTATTATTACTCTGCCGCCGAACGAATGTCCGAGCAGAATAACGCGTTTAAGACCGAGAGAAGCAATGAATTTAATAACAAAATCGGTATAATCGTCAACACACCACGGCGCAGGCGGTTCCGGCGTACAGCCGAAACCCGGCATGTCGGGAGCAATGACATAATATTTTTCGGCGCAAAGCGCCGCCGACTGCGCGAAAAGCTCTTTATTTGCGCCCCAACCGTGGAGCATCACTATTCCGCTGTCTTTTTTTTCTCCCCACGAAGAATAAGAAACGGCAATGCCGTCTGTCTCTGCCGTCATAACACGGTCACCTCACAACTTAATGTTTTTCTCTCTATTATACGCCGAATAACCGAGCGCGTGATTGAATGCGTCAATCCTTTTCGATTATGCCGCCGATGTCAACGTTTTCTGCGTCACTCCAAAGCTTTTCGAGATTATAATGCTCTCTGTCGGCAGGCAAAAACACATGGACGATTATATCATAATAGTCAAGCAGTATCCAGCCGGTAGAAATGCCCTCGATTTTACGCGGTTCAAACCCCGCCTCTTTCATCTTAAACTCGACCTCATCCGCAAGTGCCCTTACATGTGTATTTGAAGTGCCGCTTGCAATAACAAAATAGTCTGCGATAACGGTAACCTCCGAAACTTTCTTCACTTCCGTGTCGATCGCTTTTTTTGAATCGAGTGCTTTTATTGCCGTTTCAAGTTTTTTATCCATTTTTTCGGTTCCTTTCATTTAAGATAAAGGGTTTACGGTTTTCTAAGAGTATGAAGTTGTATGCGTCCACCGTATCGGGATGAATGGGAGCGCATTTTTCGCTCAGTTCCGCCACGGTAAAGCGAAGTCCCTCTTTCATTGCGCTTTCGAGTGAATCCTCAGCGCGGCGGCGCATTTCGTCAACACCGGGGTAATCTCTGTCTGCCGAAATAAAATCGGCGGTAAAAAGTATTTTTTCCTCAATCGACATATCCGCCTTGCCCGTGGTGTGATATCTGACCGCATCCGCTGCCGCGTCTGGCAGTTCGGGATAATTCTTTTTGATGTATGCAGCGCCCGCCATAGCATGCCAAAGCTTGGGCGCACTCATTTCAAGTTCGGTAAGCACAATTCCGTTTTGTGAAAAAAATTCAAGAGTTTCGTCGCGCGGCTGCTCTTTCAGCACATCGTGCAAAAGTCCCGAAACATAGCATATTTCGGTGTCGCCGCCGTATTTTTCGGCAAGAGCTTTTGCGGATGCCGCAACATTCAGCGAATGCTCATAGCGATGATCCCCGAGACGGGCACGAATATCCGCAAGTATCCTTTTTTCGTCATAAACCACGGTACAGTCCTCCCTTTTTGATATATTCTTCCGCGGCATCGGGTACAAGACCGTGTACGGAAAGTCCTTTTTTAATCCGCCGTCTTACTTCGGTGGAACTGACTTCAATCGGCTCGAAATCGGTTATTATAACCTTGCCGTAACAGCGCAAACGGCTGTCCGCAAAGCTTTCCATTTCCTCAAGCGACACGCTTTCGTCGCGTCTTACAGCCGCAAGAATGACATTTGCAAGTATCGCATCAAAACGATACCAACGATCAAAGCTCATAAGCTGATCGCCGCCGACAAAAAGATACATTTCGTCCGACGGACGCTGCTTTTTCAGTTCTCTCACGGTATCTGCCGTATAGCTTACGCCGCCGCGTTTAATCTCGATATCTGAAACGGTCATTTTTCTGTCCGTAAAAACAAGGCGGCACATATTCAGCCTGTCTTCATCCGACACGCTGTTTTTCTGTTTGAACGGCGACACCTTTGCGGGAATCACGATAAGCTCGTCGAGAGCAAACCTGTCGCAAACGAAATCCGCATATTTTACATGCCCGGAATGAACGGGGTCGAAGCTGCCGCCGAAAATGCCCGTGCGCTTCACCGCTTGTCCTTTGCGGCGGAGCGTCCGACAATGCGCTTGTCTCTGCCTTTTTTATCCTCGAACGGGGATTTTTTCGCCTTGTATATTTTCTTTTTCTCGACCGTTTTTTTTGCCGGAGCTTTTTTTGCTGCGGCTTTTTTGTGCAGCTCCGGATTATATCTGTACAGCACCATTACGCCGCCGATAACCTGCACGACCTCGCTCGATGTCTTTGAGGCAATTTCCTCAGCAGCTTCACGTGCGGTAACGGGCGATGTTTCGGTAAGAACGCGCAGCTTTATCAGCTCACGCGCCTTAAGCGCGCCGTTCGTTTCTTCAATCAGATTTTCGCTTATGCCGCCCTTGCCGACCTGAAATAAAACGTTCAGTGAATTTGCCTGTCCGCGAAGCGCAGCTCTTTCTTTACTTGTCATATAAAACCTTTGAACCGCAGTCGGTTCTTTCCTTTTTTTCAGTTGTATGTATTTTTGTCTTCAGTTTAATTACATTATTTTTGCCAATTCCGCCGAAAGCTTTTTGAGAGCATTTCCGCGGTGGCTTACCGCGTCCTTTTCGCTGTCGGACAACTCGGCGAAACTCCTGCCGCCGTATTCAAAAACGGGATCGAAACCGAAACCTTTGTCACCGACAACAGCATAACCTATTTTACCCTCACATGTTCCGAGAACAGTGACTTCTCTGCCGTCGGGGAACACGCACGCGGCGGCACAAACAAAACGTGCGGTGCGTTTTTCATCGGGAACGTTTTTCATTTCATCGAGCAAAAACTCCATTTTTTCGCGGTACGGCGTACTTTCGCCGTGATAACGTGCGGTAAACACTCCGGGACGGCCGTCGAGCGCGTCCACGCACAACCCCGAGTCGTCGGCAATACACGGCATGCCGGATTCGCGGCATCCCGCTTTCGCCTTTATCAGCGCGTTACCCTCAAAGGAATCCGCATCCTCGACAGGCTCGGAAAGAATTATATCTTTTTCATCCGGCAAAAAAACATGAATGCCGAGCGGCGAAAGTATCCTGACAAGCTCGTCACGCTTACCTTTATTATGAGTGGCGACCAAATAATCCAAACAATCCCCTCCTCTTTTTCTTTTCCGGCTCCGCAGTGTCGGATGAAGAAACGCTCTCTGCGGAAGGCGCGGTATTTTCTGCGTCGGATAAAGCTTCGCGTTCTGCGGAAGGCACAGTCTCCGTTTCCGCCGTTTCCGAAATTTCACCGTAGGCTCCGTTAACAGCCGGTTCTGTTTCTATCCCGCCTTGCGCAGTGACGCCGCTCTGTTCTTCGCCGAGCGCACTTTGCGTTTCAGCTTCGCCGCCTTCAATTCCGTCCTCGTAGATTTTTTCTTCGAGTTCAGTTTTGTCAGCTTCTTCATCGCTTTTGCACGGCTGCGGTTCGCTTTCTTCAGTTTGCGGCGCTGCTTTTTCGGCAGAAGCTGTGTCCGCCTGTCCCTGAGCAGATTCGAGTTCAGATACGTCTTCAGCTTTTTTGTCATCAACTCCGAAAGCTTGTTCAAAGAAAGTCTTGACAGCCTCCACGCCTTCATCATCGCTCTCAGTCGGGGTGAAGTTCTTATAGTCGTCACTATTGACCAGATCCGCAAGAGAATTATCATTGTTTTCACTTCTTTCCTGAACGTTTTCAAACAGGCTTGCCGCAAATGCAGCGGGGTCGAACGGCTGCAGGTCGTCAATCCCCTCGCCCACGCCTATGAATTTAACGGGCAGCTTTAATTCGTTTTTTATCGTAAGCACAACACCGCCGCGTGCAGTGCCGTCAAGCTTTGTAAGAATTATGCCTGTAAGTTCCGCTGCCTGCATAAATTCTCTCGCCTGATTCACACCGTTTTGACCGGTAGTTGCGTCGAGAACCAGCAGAATTTCACGGTCGGCATAAGGCAGTTCTTTGTCGACAACACGGTAAATTTTATTAAGCTCGTCCATGAGATTTTTCTTGTTGTGAAGTCTGCCTGCGGTATCGCAGATAATTATGTCACAGTCTCGAGCCACACCCGCCTGCACGGTATCATACACAACCGCGGCGGGATCTGCACCCTCCTTGTGCTTGATTATGTCCACGCCCGCACGCTGCGCCCATACGTCAAGCTGGTCTATCGCCGCCGCTCTGAAGGTATCGGCTGCGCCGAGTATCACTTTTTTGCCCTGTGACTTATACATGGCAGCCATTTTGCCTATGCTTGTTGTTTTGCCGGCGCCGTTTACGCCCAAAACAAGAATAACCGACGGAAGCGTTATAAGTCCCATATCCTCGCCGCCGTACAGCATATCGGCAATAATGCTCTGCAGCTCTTTTTTGACATCGCCTGTTTTCTTTATCTTTTCGGATGCAACACGCTTTTTAAGTTCCTCTACCACTTCGACGGCAGTCTGAACGCCGACATCGGACATAACGAGAATTTCCTCAAGCTCCGTATAGAGGTCATCCTCAAAAGAATCGAACGAATCGAGCATATCGTCGATAGCACCCGACATTTTGTTTCTGGTTTTCGAAAGTCCGAAATTTATCTTGCTGAAAATGCCCAAGATATATCACCCTTTTCATATTTTTATCAAATATTTTTCCGCTTACGGTATGTTATTCGTCAAGCTTCAGTTCTCTTACCATTTCGGCGGTTTTGAGCTCCAAAAGCTTTGACACTCCGCGCTCCTGCATCGTAACGCCGTAAAGCATATCGGCTTCTTCCATGGTGCCGCGTCTGTGCGTTATCAGAATAAACTGCGTTTCGTCCGTCATCATTCGTACATACTGAGCATAACGCAGAACATTTACGTCGTCAAGCGCGGCTTCGACTTCGTCAAAAATGCAGAACGGTGCGGGGCGCACCTTGAGAATAGCAAAAAGCAGTGCTATCGCAGTCAGACCCTTTTCGCCGCCGGAAAGCAGAGACAAGCTCTTGACGTTTTTACCGGGCGGCTGCGCCTTTATATCTATGCCGCAGTTCAGAATATCGTTTTCGTCTTCGAGCACCAATTCCGCAGTGCCGCCGCCGAAAAGCGAAGTGTAGGTTTCCTTAAAATAACCGTTTATCGCATTAAAACGCTCCCTGAAACGTTCCGCCATTTGCCCGGTAAGCTCGTCTATCATTTTGAGCAGCTCTTTGCGTGACGTTTCCACGTCGTTTACCTGCCCCGAGAGAAATTCGTAACGCGACGAAACCTCTTTGTATTCCTCGATAGCGGCAACGTTTACGCTGCCGAGCGATTTTATGAGTCCCTTAAGCTCTGCTAAACGCTTTTGCGCCTTCGGAACGCTTTCTATCTCGTTTGCAACCTCCGTCGCCTCACGCTTTGTAAGCGCGTATTCGTCGAACAGGCGTTTTTCTGTGTCCTCCTGCTCTTTTTCGAGAAAACGACGCCTTTCGTCAAGACGAATCAGCTCGCCGTTCAGCTTTTCACGCTCCTCCGTTTTCTCTTTTTCGAGGTTACGCGCTTCAAGCGACGCTTTTTCGCATTCGTCCCGCTGTCCGAAAAGACGCTTAATTTCGTCGGTGTTTTTGCTTATGCCGTCGCGGAGAAGCAATGCGGACGCACGTGTCTTTTCGGCACTGTCAGTCAGTTCGCCGTTTTTTCGCCGCAGGTCTTCAAGCTCGGCATTAAGTTCATCTTTACGCGTTCCGAGAGAAGTGCGGCGAACGGCAAACGACTCAAGTTTTTCCTTTTCGGCCTGCATCTCTTTTACGGCGGACACCATACTGAGGTTAACTTCACTCATTTGCGTGTTGATTTCTTCCCGATGCTCGGTAAGATCGTCTTTCCCGCCGGTAAGCTCCTGTGCCTTTTTCTCTTTTTCTTCCTTTTCGGCAGTTAATACTTCGCGTTCTTTTTCCGCAATACGAACACTTTCTTCCGAATACGAAATTTTTTCGCCTGCTTTTTCGAGTTCTTTGCGCAACTCACAAAGTGTATTTTCGGCATCGGACAGGCGTTCCGATGCAAGCGACAGCTGCGAACGTGCCGAAGAATATGTTTCGTTTGCGCGCATTATGTCACCGCGCAAGCCTTCGTCATCGGCTCTTTCTTTTGCAAGTGCTTCGTTTGCTTCCTTAAGCGCGGCAGCAAGTTCCGTTATACGTTTTTCTGTTTTTTCGGCTTCACGCGCAAGCTTTTCCGCCTCCGTCTTTCGGGCAAGAAATCCCGCGCTGTTTATTTTCGAGCCGCCCGTCATCGCACCGCCGGCGTTTATAACCTGACCGTCGAGAGTTACAATTTTGAATTTATACGAAAACTTCTTTGCCAGACTTATTGCGCAATCAAGGTCTTCGCACACGGCTATCCTGCCCAAAAGCGATTTGATTATCTCGCCGTAGATACCGTCACAGCGAACCAATTCATGCGCGAGAGCGACAAAACCGAAGCAGCCGTCAAGACCCTTTTCGTCGAGCGTCCTGCCGCGAACGGCGGAAATCGGCATAAACGTGGCGCGCCCGCCGCCGGTTTCTTTAAGGTGATTTATCGCGCGCTTTGCGTCGTTTTCGGTGTCGGTAACAATATCCTGTATTGCATTGCCGAGTGCCGTTTCAATTGCCGTACGGTACTGCTCGTCAACGCTTATAAGACTGAAAACCGTACCGTGAATACCGTGAAGTGTACCGCGTTCCTTTTCGCGCAGGACGGACTTTACGCTGCCCTGGTAGCCGTCCATGCTTTTTTCGGTGTCCTGCAAAAATTTGAGACGCGAATTTATCCGCATAAGCTGCAGCTTTTCGTTTTCGTGCTCCGTTTTTCTGTCCTCGGCGCGTGTTTCCGCCTTTTTCAGTCGCATAGAGAGTCCTGCGGACATATTGTTCTTTTCGTTAAGCTTCTCCGATGCTGAGTTATATGCCTTTTCGGCTCTGTCCTTTTCTTTCCTCAGCTCTGCGCACTCGGTTTCTTTTTCGGTTATCAAACCCCTGACCCTATCTGCGCGTTCCGAAAGTTCTTTTGCGGATGCGGAAGACGAGCTTATCATAATATCAAGCTGCGAGATTTTGAGAGAAAGTGCGGAAACAGCGGCATTGAGCGTATTGTATTCGTCGGAATATTCTTCGTTTCGGCTTTCGAGTCCCGTGAGTACTTCTGTCAGCTCGCGAAGTTTTGCTTCGGCTCCGTCTATAACGTCGTTAAGTTCATCTATGCGGCTGTTTGCCGCTTTCTCCTCATTTTCGATATCGGTTTCCGCATCGGTTTGCAGTTCAAAATCGCGTTTTATCCTGTCGGCGGTTTCATTGTTATGAACAATACTGTTGTCAAACACGGCAGCCTGCGCTTCAAGCGTCGACGCCTGTTCTTCAAGCCGGGAATTTTCGGCGCGAAGCTCCTCTGTACGAACATTTATTTTTCGCGTGGTTTCGGCGGCATTCTCAATATCCGCCGACAGCCTTTGCAACGTATGTCCCGCAAGGTCATACTGGCTCTGCGCGACACCGAGTTTTCCGCGAAGCTCTCTTATCTGCTCCGCTCCGCGCTTCATCATTTCAAGCCAAAGACCTATTTCAAGTTCCTTTCGTTCCGATGCATACACAAGAAACTGCTGCGCTTTTTTTGACTGTTTTTCGAGGGGTTCTATACGGCTTTCAAGTTCCGTAACGATATCGCGCAGACGGACAAGATTTTCTTCCGTCTGCTCAAGACGCTTTATTGCCTCCGCACGGCGGTAACGGTAGTGAGAAATGCCTGCGGCTTCTTCAAACATATCGCGCCGATTGTCGCTTTTAGCCGACACCATTTCTTCTATCTTTCCCTGACCTACCATAGAGTAGCCGTCGCGCCCGAGACCTGTGTCCATAAAAAGCTCGTTTACATCCTTAAGGCGAACGGTTTTTCCGTTTATAATGTAGGCACTGTCGCCCGAACGGTAATAGCGGCGGGTTACGGCGACCTCGGGTTCGGGGGAATTGAGCGCGCCGTCGGTATTGTCAAGACGCAAAGTGACCTCTGCAAATCCCTGCGGACGGCGTTCACCCGTGCCCGAGAAAATAACATCCTCCATTTTGGAACCGCGAAGGCTTTTTGTGGACTGTTCGCCGAGCACCCAGCGAACTGCGTCGGAAATATTGCTTTTGCCGGAACCGTTCGGCCCGACGACCGCAGTTACACCCTTGCCGAACGTGAGCACGGTTTTGTCCGGGAACGACTTAAAACCCTGCATTTCCAAAGCTTTTAAATACATCTGAGTTTCAATTCCTTTCGGAAACGGCTCTTATTTCACCCTGCGGCACATCACCGTTTCCACTGACTGTGAGAAAATACCCTTTTTCTCCGAAATATTTTATGTTGCTTTTTTTCTGTCCCGTCATTTTTGAAATATCATGCGGGTTTACTTCAATTTTATAAAAGCCTTTTTCAGAAACGGACAATACTTTTTCCGCCCTGTTTCTGAATATAATACTCTCGCATATTTCTCCGAACGCGGGATGATAAACCCCCGCAACGTAATCTTTACCGACATTTCCGCCCGAATGAAGTCCCAGTCTGATAACGCGTATTCCCGCAGCACGGAAAATTTCAAGCAGCCGTGCGCAAAGCTCAGCCGATTCATCAAGCGACGGCGGCATGTACTTTTTTTCTCTGTAAAGCTCCGCAAGGCGCGTGTTTTTCAGCACAACGGTCGGATAAATGCGCACCGTATCGGGGTGCAGTTCGACAAACCGCCTTGCCGTTTCGGTGTCCTTTTCGGTGTCGGAACCGTAGAGTCCCGTCATCATCTGAAGACCGAGCGAAAAGCCGTACTCCCTGATAAGAGCCGATGCTTTTACGGTGTCCTCGGGTGTGTGTCCGCGGTCGTTCATTTCGAGCACCGACGCAAACATGCTCTGAGCGCCGAGTTCTATTGACGTGACACCGCGGGATTTCAAAAAATCGAGTTCATCGCGGTCAATACAGTCGGGACGCGTGGAAATGCGTATCCCGCCGAATTGAGAACCGAGGAACGGTTTTGCTGCGTTAAGGCACATCTCCTGCGTTTTTTTGTCAACGGCAGTAAAAGACCCGCCGAAAAAAGCTATTTCGCTGTTTTCGGCATCATGCAGCGATGCCGACGCGGTTTTGCACGCATTTTCTATCTGTTCGCGCGTTATCGGTTCGTGCACGCCGGAAATTGCCCGCTGGTCGCAAAAAATGCATTTATGCGGGCAGCCGAGATGCGGCACGAAAAGTGCGACGTTTACATGCTTCACTGTTCTATCCCCATAAGCCGAAGCGCTTCACAGGCGGCAGCCTGCTCCGCTTTTTTCTTGCTGTGTCCCACGCCGGTGCCGACAAGGTTCGAATTGAGATACACTTCTACAGTAAAGCTTTTCATGTGGTCGGGTCCGCTCTCGGCTGCAAGCACGTAACGCAGCTGTTCGTCGGGATTTTTCTGGATTATTTCCTGAAGCATCGTTTTGTAATCCGTAACGGACGCAACATCCGTGGCGGCGTTTTTTATCGGAATAAGCGCGAACTTTTTCGCGGGTGCCATACCGCCGTCAAGGTATATCGCCGCAATTATCGCTTCGACAACGTCTGCAAGAATAGACGGTCTGTTCCGTCCGCCCTGCAGATCCTCACCTCTGCTCATAAACAGAAATTCGCCGATGCCCATTTCCGACGCAAATGCCGCAAGGCTTTTTTCGCACACCGCATTTGCTCTTATCTTGGTAAGCTCTCCCTCGGGACGATCTGACAGCTTGTGATAAAAATACTCCGCTGCGGTAAAACCCAAAATCGAATCACCCAAAAATTCAAGACGTTCGTAATTGTGCAGATGGCTCTTTTCGCTGTTGTAGGACGAGTGGGTAAGAGCAAGACGCAGCAGACTCTTATCCTTAAATGTGTATCCGATTTTTCTTTCAAGCGTTTGCGTGACAGCACACCTCACTTTCGTTTTGTTTTATATACTCACCGAGTGATTTCAAGGCACGATCGGCAATAAAGCCGTACCGTTCGCGTTTGTCGCGTATCCGTTCCGACAGCGGCGGGAGCAGACCTATCGCCGCGCCCATCGGCTGATAATTTTTTACGGATTCATCCGACACGTAGCGGCAGAATGCGCCGAGCATCGTGTCTTCGGGCGGCACAAATTCTTTTTCGCCCTTTATAAACCGCGCTGCGTTTATTCCGGCTATGATACCCGAAGAAGCTGACTCCATATACCCCTCCACGCCGGTTATCTGTCCCGCAAAAAAGATTCGAGGCTCTTTTTCCAGATTAAACCTCTCCGTCAGAACACGCGGTGCGTCTATAAACGAATTACGATGCATAACACCGTAGCGGACATATTCCGCATTTTTAAGGGCGGGAATCATGCCGAACACACGTCTTTGTTCCGAAAATTTGAGGTTTGTCTGAAAACCGACGAGATTGAGAAGCGTTCCGGAAGAATTCTCCTTTCGCAGCTGCAGGACTGCCCACGGACGGTGTCCCGTTGACGGGTCGACAAGTCCCACGGGCTTCATCGGGCCGAACCTTATCGTGTCGCCGCCGCGCTTTGCCATTATTTCAATGGGCATGCAGCCTTCGTAGACACCGTTGTTCTGTTCAAAATCATGCAGTATTACGCTCTCAGCATGTACCAATGCGTCATAGAATGCCTCGTACTCCGCCTTGTTCATCGGGCAGTTTATGTAATCGTCTTCACCGCCTTTGCCGTAGCGCGACGCGGTAAATGTATGTGACATATCAATGCTTTCTGCTGTAATTATCGGTGCCGCGGCATCAAAAAAGGACAGCGAGCCGCCGCAAATGCGTTTTATATCTTCACTCAGCGTATCACTTGCGAGAGGACCCGCCGCAACTATCACAACGCCGTCATCGGGAATGCGCGTCACTTCTTCTCGGACGATTTCGATAAGCGGGTCGCTTTCAATCTCGCGGGTAACGCTCTCCGAAAAAGCGTCACGGTCGACGGCAAGCGCTCCGCCTGCAGGAACGGCAGTCCCGTTCGCACACCCGACGCACAGCGAACCGAGCATAGTCATTTCGTTTTTGAGAAGTCCTGCAGCAGACGCGGGATTTGACGATTTGAACGAATTTGAACAAACTACCTCGCAAAGCTTTTCACTCTTGTGTGCAGGTGAAAACTTTACGGGTTTCATCTCATAAAGCCGCACTTTTATCCCGCGTTTTGTAAGCTGTTTCGCGGCTTCAACTCCTGCAAAACCGCCGCCTATGACCGTAACGGTATCATTCATCGTCTTTTTTCGCTTTCTTTTTGCCTTTTATTTCACAACCGCATTTTTCGTCAAGACACTTAAGCACGTTTCCGCGCGAGCGGAACAGTGTTTTGCCGCATTGCGGGCATTTTTCCTCGGTAGGCGTGTCCCAAGTCATAAAGGTGCACTCCGGGTAATTCGAACAGCCGAAGAACGTATGACCTTTCTTTGAACGCTTGCTTATAACCGTCCCGCCGCAAACGGGGCAGACACCCTTTGTTTCGACAATAAACGGCTTTGTAGTCTTACACTCCGGATAATTGGGACATGCAAGGAATTTTCCGAAGCGTCCGACCTTAACGACCATCATTGCACCGCATTTTTCGCACGGAATGTCGGTCTTATCTTCTTCAAGGCTTATTTTTACACCCTCCATGGAGGTCTTTGCTTTTTTGAGTGTGTCCTCAAATTCATCGTAAAAAGTACGCAGCATTTTAACATAGTCGTAGCCGCCCGCCTCTATCTTATCGAGGTCGGCTTCCATGCCTGCCGTAAATTTTGTATTAACTATTTTCGGGAATTTATCTTTAAGCAGTCCGATTATCGCAGTGCCGAGTTCTGTCGGTGCAAGTGTTTTCTTTGACTCCTTAACACAGTAATCCCTGTCGAGAATTATTGAAAGAATGGACGCGTATGTGCTGGGACGCCCGACACCCGTTTCTTCGAGCATTTTGATAAGAGACGCCTCTGTATATCGCATCGGCGGCTGTGTGAAATGCTGTTCCGTTTTCAGGTCTTTCAGCTTAAGAGTTTTGCCTGCCGTCATTTCGGGAAGTGCGGATTCCTCCCCGTCCTCATCCGAGGAATTGTCATACAGCACGGTATATCCGTCAAAACGCGTTGTGTAGCCTGCCGCATTAAAAACGCAGTAATGTTCGGCATCGCCCTCTGCTGCGGCTCTTATTTCTGCGCGAACAGTATCGTGCAGGCAGTTTGCCATAAGCGATGCCGTAAAGCGGCACCAGATAAGATTGTAAAGTTTATACTGTTCGGCTGTAAGAGAGTCCTTTACTTCGGCGGGCGTAAGCGACGGTACCGTGGGACGGATAGCTTCATGACCGTCCTGTGCGCCTTCGCGCGTTTTGAAGTAGCGCGGCTTTTCGGGCAGATATTTTTCGCCGTAGTTTTCCGTTATGAATTTATTGCCCTCGGTACGCGCTTCTTCAGAAATACGCAGAGAATCGGTACGCATGTAGGTTATAAGACCTATGGGGCCTCTGTCCGCAATATCAACGCCCTCATAAAGCTCCTGTGCTATTTTCATCGTGCGCTTTGCGGGGAACCCGAGACGGCGCGACGCTTCCTGCTGCAAAGTTGATGTAATAAACGGCGGCGACGGCTGCTTTTTGCGTACGCCTTTTTTTACCGATTCCACGGTATATACGGCATTTTCGAGACGCGCTCTTATTGCGTCCGCCTGTTCACCGTTCACAAGCTTTATTTTACCGCTCTCATCGCCCGCAAAGGATGCCTTAAACTGTTTCTTCGACGGAGGCGAGGTAAGAAAAGCATCGGCTGTCCAATATTCTTCCGGAACGAATTTTTTGATATCGTCTTCCCTGTCGACAATAAGCCGAAGCGCAACGCTCTGAACGCGTCCCGCAGAAAGTCCGCGTCTTATTTTCTGTGAAATAAACGGCGAAAGACGGTAACCGACAAGGCGGTCAAGAATGCGCCTTGCCTGCTGCGCGTTCACAAGGTCTATATCTATTTTGGAAGGCGACGCAATACCCGCAAGCACGCTCTTTTTGTTGATTTCGTTGAACTTTACGCGCATTTCGTCGTTGAGGTCAAGTCCGAGAATAGCTGCGAGATGCCATGAGATTGCTTCGCCCTCACGGTCGGGGTCGGTTGCGAGAATAACTCTGTCGCTTTTCGTCGCAAGGTCGCGCAGTTCGGCGATGAGCTTTTCCTTTCCTTTTATTACCGTATAGTCGGGGGCGAAATCGTGCTTGACGTCCACGCTCAGCTTTGATGCGTAAAGATCGCGCACATGACCCATCGACGCTTTGACCTCATATCCTGCCCCGAGGTATTTTTTGATTGTTTTTGCTTTTGCGGGAGACTCCACTATAACTAATGATGACATTTATTCTACTCCTGTTTCGGATAATATATTTGTTTTAGTGCATTGCTTTCGCATTTGCTTTCAGTGAATAAAGATTGCCGTAATAGCTCGACACTTCGCCGCGCAGCTCCAAGAGTGTCAGCGACGAAGAAACCACATCGGTGCCGAGTCCCGTAATTTCGACGATTTTGTCAAATGATACGGGCGTTTCCGTAAGCACGGCCAGAACATTGTTTTCGCTCTCGGTAACGGGAGCGACGGTAAAAAGCGTAGGCTCGGTCGCCTGAGTGAACAAATTTTTTTCAGGTCGGTCTGGTGCCGTGACGACGTTCTTCGGTATTTTGCCGTTTTTGTTCGTTCTGTCTTTTTCGTCCGGTTTATAGAGCCGACTGTTTTGCTTCGGATATTTCGTTTTTTCGTTGCGACGTATCGAACGGAAGTTATCCGATTCGCCGAAAAAGAACCGCTTGAACTCCGGCAGCGAAAAATCTATGTCATAATCCGGCTTTGCCGATGCCGGGATTCCGCGAAGTTCCCGCTCCTCTGCTTTAGCGCCTGTAATCCTGGCAAAGAGGTCGGCGGGCGAATCCGTTTCGGACGCACCGCTCAGCAAAAGTCTCTTGCAGCCGTCACTGACAGCAATCTCACGGTGCGGTATAAAAACCTGCCGTCCCGATTCACGTGCGCACTCGGCTGTTATCAGAGAGCCGCCGTTTGCGCCCGATTCAACGACAAGACAAGCATTACCGAGCGAAGCGATTATTCTGTTTCTTTCGGGGAAAGTATATTTAGAAGGTGATTCAAACGGATGAAGCTCGCTTATAAGTACTCCGTGACGGGATATTCTGCGGCGAAGGTCTTCATTTTGCTGTAAATAGCCGGTTCCGAATCCCGCGCCGAGTACACCGACAGTGCCTGTTTTTCCCGCGAGGGCACCCTCATGCGAAGCTGCATCTATACCGAGCGCACCGCCGCTCACCACCGACACACCGAGCTGAGAAAGTCCGTAGGCAAACTTAAATGCCACTGTTCTTGCCGTTTTTGATGCGTTGCGCGTGCCTACCATGGAACATTTATGCTGCAGATTGAGCAGCTCGGCATCTCCGTCGGCATAGAGCACAAACGGAAACCGCCGCAGCGACAAAAGCTGTTCGGGATACAAGCTGCTTTGCGGAGTGATTATCCGCCAGCCGTTTTTGCGGCACAACTCCACCGTTTCGTCAATCCGACCCGTCATTTCCGCAGAACGCGCAAAGACGAGTTTTCCGAGAATGGCAGAATCGATTTCTCCTTCGGAAAAAAGCATATTCGGCTCTTTTTCGATAAGAGCTGTCGCCGTGCCGTACTTTTTTACAAGAGAACGCACGCGAACCGTATCGCGCGCCGCAAGGTGAAGACGCAGCCAATTTTCGCCGTCAATTCGCGTCATCGGGTTTTTTCCCTCTTTCTTTCATAAACTCCCACACAGTTATTGCCGCAGCTGCCGCAGCATTGAGCGATTCCGCCTTTCCGCGCATCGGAATCGTTATTCGGCAGGTGCTCTGTTCCAACGTTTCGCTTCTTATGCCCGAGCCTTCGTTACCGATTATGCAGATACAGCCTCCCGATTTATCCGCTTTTGTAATATCTTCGGCTTTCCCCGATGCGACAGCTGCAAATATCTTCATGCCCGCGTCTCTTGCTCTGCCGAGCAACGACGCACAGTCGGCTGTTCTTATCACCGGGAACCGAAGAAGTCCGCCCATTGACGCGCGAAGTGCCTTCGGGGAACGTATATCGCAGCCGGAGAACACAATAAGTCCGTCTGCACCGAGAGCCTCCGCACTTCGTACGACCGCACCGAGGTTATCGGGGTTTTGTATGTTTTCGGTCATCACATAAAACCCATCGGGATTGATGTCCCCCTCCGTCAGCATAGACGAATCGGTACAGACACAAAACATTTCCTGTGTGGACTGCGTATCGGACAGTTTTTCGGCAACATCGGAACTTATAACAAATGTCCGTTTAGCCGCAGCCGAAACAAAAGCAAATACATCGGAATATTTTTCTCTCGCACCGTCAGTCGAGAAAAACTCCTCGACCGTTACGCCGCTTTTTGCAGCATCACCGCATAGTCTCGCGCCCTCGATAATAAAACGTCCCGTTTTTTTTCGTTCACTTGTCCTGAGCAGCGCGGCGGCAGATTTTATACGGGGATTTGCGCGTGAAGTTATCACTTCCGTAACAGTCCCCGAACCGTATTTTTCCATTTCTTCTTCCTTAAACATTATAATATATCGAATGCGTATCTCCGTTTCGATTATTTTACGATATCATCCGCCATTTTTTTCAAAAGTGAGCCGACACCGATAATAAACGTCGGCGAAAGCATAAAAGCAAGCGTCTTACCCCTCGTCGCACGGTACGGCGACGGCGGCAGACGAAGTCCGTTCTTGTTTCTGAAAAGATAAACGGCAAAGGCAATTGCGCCGAGAAATATCAGTCCGTACGTAATAAGAATCGAAACTGCAACAGAGCTTGTACCGGCAGAAGCCGACACGGCATTGTATATCACCGAAATCAGGTTGTTGCAGAAATGCAAAATTACCGATGACCATATCGAACCTGTAACAACGTAAACAAAGCCGAGAGCCACTCCTGCAATAAGCGCAAAGGGCACCTGAGTGAAATTGCCGTGCATTAACCCGAACAGCAGAGCCGAAATACCGACAGCGAAGCCGTCGCCGAATTTACGAAGAGCTCCGAGCACCACGCCCCTGAGAGCAAATTCTTCAAGCAGCGCCGGCAGAACGGCAGTTCGAATGCAGGTAAAAATAAATTCAACGGTGCTTTTCGGTGCATCGGAGGACGAAATCGCACTTCGGTAAGAATAAAAGTCCATTCCGAGCTGTCTGAGCCAATTCATCAGTATGCTGTCGACGAGATTGCCGAGAAAGCACACACCGATACCCGCAATAATCAGCAGCACGGCATCGGTGCGCTTATATGCCCTGCCGAAGCGAATCGACGGGGCATCGTCCGAGAAAAAGCGGAGAAACAGCAAAACGATAAGAAACGGCAGTCCCACGCTTACGA
>CAVFAD010000033.1:0-20089 GCA_963620305.1 Bacteroidaceae bacterium
GGCATAACGATATCTGTCGGGGTAAGCTTTTGCAAGAGCATTGCAAAAGTCGGCAGCGACTTCAAAAAACCCGACGCAACGACGGTGCTTACACGCGACAGATATAAGGCTGTTATGTATCCCCTGCCCGTATCCGACTTCTTAATGGTGGGAAAAAAGACCGTGCAGAAGCTGTCGTCGATGGGCATACAGACAATAGGTCAGCTTGCCGCGTGCCCGAGAGACAGGCTTGAACGAAGCCTCGGCAAGGCGGGAGTATCACTTTATGACAATGTAACGGGAAACGACACCGAAGCCGTGCATTCCTTTTACGAAGAACGCGAGGTAAAGTCCGTCGGTCACTCGATGACGTTCAGACGTGACCTTAAAGGCGGCGACGAACTGAAAGAGGGTATTGCACTCTTGAGCGACATGGTAGCCGCACGTCTGCGTGCCATGAAAAAGAAAGGCAATGTTGTCCAAATTACGGTAAAAGACCCCGATTTCATTTCGCTGCAGCGTCAAAAAACTCTCCCTTACAGTACAAATCTGCAGAAAGAAATAACCGACGCGGCTTTATCACTCTTAAAAGCCAACTGGACACCCTCTCACCCCGTACGGCTGTTGGGTATAAGCGTTTCGGGACTTTGCGAAGAAAACGAAGACTGCAGACAGATTGACCTGTTCTCGTCCCCTGCGGGGTCAAACGAACGACAGGAAAATATCGAAAACACCATAGACGAAATAAGAAAAAAATTCGGAAAAGCTTCAATCGGCTTCGGCCACTTCAAAAACGATGAAACGGGGATGAAATAAAACAGGCGATGCCGCAAGCCGCCTAAAGGGTGTACGGTATCGCTTTTTATGCTTTATTACAGCTGCAATTCCATTTTTACGTGCGGTATGCCGTCCTCGAGAAATTCGTCGGACGCTTGTACAAAGCCGAGTTTTTCATAAAGTCCGCGCGCGTACGTCTGCGCTTCGACGGTTATTTTATCCGCAGCGAACTTTTCTCTTGCGGTATTCACAGCCGCCTCAACTGTTTGCGTTCCGTATCCCTTACGGCGTTTTACGGCAATAACGCGCCCTATCGAACAAGTCTCAAAAACGGTTTTTGGCGGCAGCACACGCGCATATGCGGCGATTTTGCCGCCGTCGGACAGCCGAATGTGGTACGCAAGTCTGTCAAAATCGTCGACTTCGGGATATGCACAGTTTTGTTCGACAACAAACACTCCGACGCGGAGCTTGTATATTTCAAAAAGTTCGTCAGTCGTCAATTCGCTGAAATGCTTTACCGTGAGTTCCGTTTCAATTACCTCCCGACAATGTTTTTTCACATGTATATCGCGGCTTGCCGACGCTTTTTTTACCGTATTCTATAGCATTTGTCGGACAGTACGCAATACAAGCCATACAGTGGGTGCAGTTTTTACCCCACTTCGGTTTGCCGCCGACAAGCGAGATGTTATTGAGAGGACAAAGCGATACGCATTTACCGCACCCTACACACTTTTCGTCCGAAGTAAAGGCATTTGCTTTCACGAAAAGCGGGTAGAACAGGTTATTTACGACACTGCTCATAAACCTGTCATACAGACTATTACGCGGAGCGGAAAATTTTTCACCGTTCCCGATTTTTTCAATACAGCTGTCGATAACAGGCTCGGCGCGGTTTATTATCGCCGCCGCTTCTTCCCTGCCCGGAACGGAAAACATCGCAATATAGTTTTCGGGCATGACGATCTGAGCCGTTCCCATGTATTCAAAGCCCTTCATGCGGCACAGCTCGATGTTATACTTTGCGGCGTTTCCTATCTCTCCGCCGCAGTCCATTACAAACCACACTTTGTTTTTGCCGGGAAAATCGGTACGTTTTATCCAGTCGCGCACGACAAGCGGTATGCGCCACGCATACGTCGGAGTGACAAAAACAAGCCTTCCGCCGCCCGTCGCGACTGAAGACGTATTGTCTTTCTTTATTGCCGCGTTGATGTCAAACAGACTGTCGCCGAGTTTTTCCGCAATTCTTTTTGCGATATACCTGCTGTTACCCGTGCCGGAAAAATAAAGAACCATATGCTGCTCTCCTTTTATTCAACTGCGCGCGCGTCGAGCTTCAAAACATTCTCCGCGTAAAACGCGTCAAAAGTGTCGTTATCGATAGCGGCGCGTATTTCTGTCATAAGAGTATTGTAAAAATACAGGTTGTGCATAACGCAAAGCCGCAGCGCGAGCACTTCCTTCGCTTTAACAAGGTGGCGGATATACGCACGGGAAAACCGTTTGCATACGGGACATTCGCACGCGGAATCTATCGGACGCATATCGGTTTCATACTTTGCATTGTTGATATTTATAACGCCGTTCCATGTAAACAAATGACCGTGACGCGCATTTCTCGACGGCATGACGCAGTCGAACAGGTCAACGCCTCTGCGCACGCCTTCAAGTATGTTTCCCGGAGTGCCGACTCCCATAAGATAACGGATTTTGCCGGCGGGTGCGTAAGGCTCGACTGCGGATATTATCCTGTACATATCTTCGGCAGGCTCACCGACGGCAAGACCGCCTATCGCGTAACCGTCGAGGTCAAGTTCGGCAATCTCCTGCATGTGCTTTATCCGCAAGTCATCGTACGTACAGCCCTGATTTATTCCGAACAGCAGCTGATGCGGATTCACGGTATCGCAAAGGGCGTTTAATCTGTCGTGTTCCTCTTTGCAGCGGCGCAGCCAGCGCGTGGTGCGCTCGCACGACAATTTCGCGTACTCATATTTTGCGGGATTCTCGACGCATTCGTCAAACGCCATCGCAATCGTGGAACCGAGATTTGACTGAATGCGCATGCTCTCCTCGGGTCCCATAAAAATGCGCCTTCCGTCGATGTGGCAATTGAACGTAACGCCTTCTTCTTTTATGGCTCTGAGCTTCGCAAGGGAAAAAACCTGAAATCCGCCGGAATCGGTAAGTATCGGATGCGTCCATCCCGTAAATTCATGCAGTCCGCCCATTTCTTTTATAAGCTTATCCCCGGTGCGGACGTGTAAGTGATAGGTATTGCAGAGCATAACCTGACAGTTTATGTCTTCAAGGTCAAATGCGGACAATCCGCCTTTTATCGCCGCACATGTCGCAACATTCATAAAACCGGGCGTCTGCACCGTTCCGTGAACGGTGACAAGCTCTCCCCGACGGGCAAAGCCGTTCTTTTTCAGTAATTTATACACAACAATATCCTTTCGGTGTGGCTGAGTTTGTTGCGCTGCAGAATCCGCATGACGTGCAAGCGCACTGATTCCGCAAAACGCAAATTTCGTAATCTCGGTTATTTTGCCGCAACCCGTGCGACATGGTCATTATACCACAGAAAAAAACTAAAGTCACTAACAAGATACGGATTCGGCAAAATTTTATAAAAGAACAAAGCGCAAGCAGTCGACTTTGGGACATGAACTGTTTTTTGCTGCCCGAAGCTGATTTATCAACGCGCAGTTATTTCCGCGCCGCACGTGTCCGCAGCCACGGGAACTCTACGTAAAACACTTCGGGAGAAGCAGATAATTCACGGTGAGCTTGTTTCGGTACCTAATGCCGATAACTAAAGCAGTTATGCAAATACAGAAAAAAGTATCCATAACGAAAATCCGTTATGAATACTCAATATGGTGCGAGAGATGGGACTTGAACCCATACGGGATTACCACACGCCCCTCAAACGTGCGCGTCTGCCGATTCCGCCACTCTCGCGTGTTCCTCGAAACATGCTAAAGTATATCATTCCCTAACCGAATTGTCAATACTTTTTTACATTTTTTATTCCAAGCGTAAATTCCGTAAATTCCCATGCTAACTTCCACCGATATCCTACTGTGGAACTTACTTTGGGAATTTACTCCTTTTTATTGTCCTGTATTGCAAAGTTGTCGGCGATGTGGTACAATAACAGGGAAAATCGGGTGAAAGGACGATGCAGCAATGAGAACGGTGCACAGAGTGTCTGCGATTGTTTTAAGCATCTGTATCCTTATCGGTGCGGCGGTTTTTGTGTCCGCCGGGATAGGAGCAAACAAAACCGTACTGCCGTCGAATATAAAGACTGCCGACTCGGACAGTGTTGCCGAAACGGATACGACTCAAGCAACCGAAAACAGCACCGAAACTTTTTCACAAGAAGATGACAGCCATTTCGACTCGGATGAAAACGGCAGTCCTGTCTCTGTCGGCGAGAACGGATCGGTTTCAAAAATCGGCGCAGGCAGTACACAAGTCACTGCGTCGGAAAACAGCTCGAACGGTATTGCCGCACAAAACAACAAAATTTCGATTCGTTCGCAAGTTTCCGCAACCAAAGCCGTAAACGAAACAAACGATAAAAACAGCGAAGAAGCACAGTTCGACTATAACGATTCGGATGACGACAGTATATTCGCCAAGTCATACTCCCGTAAATTTGCCTCATCCTCGGATTCATATACGTATTTTCTGACTGCGGAAAAGAGCGGCGCGATAATCTGTAAGCTGAAGCACGATGCTCTGTCCGCAGGCGGATACAAAATGTGTCTGTATATAAAATATTCTCCGAACGGAGACGGAAACGGCGAAGCATGGCGGCTTATCAACGAGCTGGAAACGACCGCTGCGGCGGGAAAATATACTTCAGCCGAAATAGGTGTTTCGGCAGGTTCGTACAAAGCTGTGGTATCGTGTCTGAATCAAAATGTCCCGGACAAAGAATATACGGCATCGTTTGTATTCAAGGAAAGCAGCGAATATGAATGCGAATACAACGACACCGTAACACGTTACAACGAAATTACCGCAGGACAAACCGTCAAAGGCAGCGCGTCGTATTTCTCATCGGGCAAAGATTGCGACTGGTACATGTTCCGTGTGTACGAAAACAGCGCGATGTCATTCGAGTTTAAACATGAAAAGAAAGATTTGACATCCGTGTGCTGGATAATCTCCGTTTATGACGCAGACGGGAACGAACTGTATTCCGACAATTCTTACTTTTCCACGGAGTCGCTGCAATCAGGAAAAATCGGAATGCAAAAAGGCTGCTATTTTGTCAAAATCGAAAGCAGGGTTTATAACTCAGCTACATACAGTCTGAAGATTTACAATTATACCGACTCGGCGTACGAAAGCGAGTGCAACGACACACGCGAGAGTGCAAACGCGATAAAAGCGGATACGGCTGTTACGGGCGAATTAAGCTCACGTTCTTCGGGCAGCGACACGGATTATTACAAACTGACGCTGACCGAAAGCGGAATATGCCGCTTTGTCTTTTCGCATGAGCCGGACGCCGACGAAGTGAAAAATGTGCTGAACGGTGACCTTCCGAAAAACGGCTGGCGCATAACGGTAACGGACGCAAACGGCACGGCGGTATACAGCGGTTTATCATCGTGGGACAGCTCCGAAACAAAATCCCCCGAAATAGGTCTGGGTGCAGGCACGTATTATGTGAAGATAGACAGCACCGATCTCTATTACAATAAAACACCGTACAAGCTGAACGTTTTGTTTGAGTCTTCCAAAGCGTGGGAGCAAGAACCGAACGGGACATTTGAAAAAGCAAACGGAATTGACAGTGTTGTAAACGGCACAATATCATTCGATGAAGATACGGACTGCTATCGCTTTACCGTCACAGACGAACGCAAAGTTCTGATTACATTGAAGCATGAAACTTGTGTCAGCGGCGAAAACAGCATTTTTAAATTCGGCTTATACGACGAAAACGGTAAGGAGCTCTGCATAAAAGAATCTTACGGAACAGATAAAACCGTATCCGCAGAAGCTTATAATCTCAGCAATGGCACCTACTGCATTAAAGTAACGGCAGGGACTAAATACGAAAGTATAAAATATGAATTATCATTGGAGGTCACAAAATGAAGTATTCCGTAAGTTCATACAGTTTTGCGCAAATTACATCTTCGGGCGAAAGAACCGAAAAAGGACTCATCGCACTTGCAAATGAGATGGGGTTTGACGGAATCGAATTTGCCGGGATTAGCGTTCCCGACGGCGAGGACAAAATTGAATACGCAAAGTCGCTTAAAGCCGAAGCGGACAGGCACGGCATCGAAATTGTTGCGTACTGCATCGGCGCGGATTTGCTCAAAGGCGATGAAGAAATTGAGCGTCTGAAAGGTGAAGTCGACGTTTGCGAGGCTCTCGGCTGCAAGCTCATGCGCCACGACGCAACGGGCGGATACGCGGCGGACGAACGCGGCGGACGCGGTTTCAACAATGCGCTGCCCGTTATAATCGACGGATACCGCAAAGTAACGGAGTACGCAAAGACGAAAGGCATCCGCACGGCTATAGAAAACCACGGATTTTTCTGTCAGGAATCGGACAGAGTCGAAGCGATAATAAACGGTGTGCATGACGGCAACTTCGGTGCGCTTGTTGATATCGGGAATTTCATGTGCGCCGACGAAGACCCCGCAAAAGCGGTCGGAAAAGTCGCTCCGTATGCCATGCACGTCCACGCTAAGGATTTTCATTTCAAGTCGGGCGAGGAATTTGTCCCTGCCGACGGATTTTTCATGACGCGCGGAGGAAATTACCTGCGCGGTGCGATAATCGGTCACGGCACAGTGCCCGTTCTGCAGTGTCTGCGGACGCTCAAAAACGCAGGCTACAACGGTTACGTTACAGTTGAATTCGAGGGTATGGAGGACTGCAAAAAGGGAGTCGCAAGCGGACTTAAAACCCTCAAAAAGATTGACGAGCTTATATGACCGAGGCGGAAAAATGCGCCTTTATGGACGAAGCATTGAAATTTGCGCGAGAGGCGTTTGACGACGGCGAAGTACCGATAGGCGCGGTAGTGGTTCGCGACGGCAAGGTAATTGCGGCGGGACGCAATCGGCGCGAAAACGGCAAAAACGCTCTGTATCACGCGGAGATTGAAGCAATCGACAACGCCTGCAAGACACTCGGCGGCTGGCGGCTGCCCCGATGCGATTTGTTCGTGACTCTCGAACCGTGCCCCATGTGCGCGGGCGCAATTATAAATTCGCGAATAGAGCATGTCTATTTCGGCGCATACGACAAAAAAGCGGGTTCGGTCGGCAGTCTTGTTAATCTGTTCGAATTGCCGTACAACCATAAACCCGTGTTTGAGGGCGGCGTCGAAAACGAAAAATGCGCGGCGATACTGTCCGAGTTTTTCGCACGGCTGCGTCAAAACAAAAAATCACTCTGAAACAAAAAAACTAAGACTAAAACCTTACGGTCGGCTGAATCAGGCTGTTCCGTAAGGTTTATTTTATCGGCAGATATAATCAATGAAGCGTTTTATGTTTCTGTCCCAAAGTGACCACTCATGGCCGCCGCTTTCGAAAAAGTACAACGCATCGAGTCCGAGCACGTCGGCTTTTTCTTTGAACGACTCCGACGCTTTTATCCAGTAATCTTCCGTTCCGCAGGCAATATACATTTTCATGTCCGAGTGAAGCTTTTTGTCGAGAAGCGTTTTAGGGTCTTCGTCCGAATAATCCTCAGCCGAAAAAACGCCGTTCATAAACGGAAAGTCACTGTCCATCTGCGACATGAACGCCGATTTGACGTATTTTATGTCGAGCAGTCCGGAAAACGAACCGAAACCGCCGTAACGGGTGGGATTTGCAAGCGCAATTTTGGCTGCTCCCATGCCGCCCATCGAAAGTCCCGCGATGAAATTATCATTGCGTTTTTCGGAGATTCCCAACAAAAACTGAAGATATCGCGGCAATTCTTCCGTGATAAAACGCTTATAGTTTTGACCGAGCACGTTATCCATATACATGCTCCTGTCACCGTTCGGCATTACGGCAATAACACCGCCGTCGTTCGCATAGCGTTCAATGCACGAAAAACGCTGCCAACATGTGTTGTCATCGGAAAGTCCGTGCAGCAGCCACAAAACTTTTCGTTCGCACATCGGCTTGTTGTCTTCCGCTCCGTTCGGAGCGCAGATGCAAACCTCCGTCTGTTTTTTGAGCATTTCGCTCGGCATGTTCAGAGTGATAAGTGACATATTGCTTCTCCATAGTAATTTCTCTGCAAAAAGTATACTTCGCCGTCAAAAAAATGTCAATACCGATAAAGCTTGTTTGTTTGTCTTCCTAATTTTAATACAACTTTAACAAAAATGTTGTATAATACGAAAAAAAAGAAGTGTGAGAAAACTGATTTTGATTTCGAGGTGACAAAAAATGGAGAATACAAGAAAATCTGCCGCACTCCCGCGCGCTGCCGCGCCGGAAGAAGTCGGTGTACTGTCAAAGGAGATAAGGGAATTTTTACACGACTGCAATGCTCAGGGATTTAATATGCATTCGTTTATGCTTGTGCGAGGAGGAAAGGTCGCGGCGGAATGCAGCTGGGCACCGTTCAAGGCGGATATCCCCCATGCAATGTTTTCATTCTCAAAAGGAGTCACGGGTACTGCGGTAGGTTTTGCAGTCAGTGAAGGTCTTATTTCCCTTGACGACAAAGTCGCAAAATATTTTCCGTACACGGGAAAAGACGAAAAACTGCGTATTACAAACAACACCGTTACGATTCGTCATTTGATAACACACCGAAGCGGCAAAAAGATAAGCATTGCAAACAACTGCGAAAAAAACGAATGGCTTTCCAATTGGCTGTCCGCACCGTTCAGCGATAAACCCGGGGAGAAGTTTTTTTATCTGAGCGAAAATATCTATATTCTGTCACGTATTATCTCAAAAGTGACGGGAGTTACACTGACGGAATACCTGACGCCGCGTCTTTTTGAACCGCTCGGAATTGAACCTCCGTACTGGGAAAAAGATCACAACGGCTATGATGCAGGCGGTTGGGGTGCGTATTTTACCGTCGAAGATATGACCAAAATCGGCATCTGTTATCTCAACCGCGGCAGGTACAACGGCAAACAGGTTATTCCCGAAAGATGGATAGATGCGGCAACTACGCGTCATATAAAAAACATTCCGTCGGTTTTCAATGAAGATTCAGGCTACGGTTTTCAGATATTTATTCAGTCCGACGAACTGGGAACGTACTCGTTCAACGGACTTTACGGTCAGTTTGTTGTGGTGTTCCCGAAGTTTGACGCTGTTTTTGCCTGCACTGCGGGAGAACCGCAGGAAGACCTCTTTATGAAAACGCTGTGGAAGCACTTCCCTGCCGCCTTTACGTCTGCCGTCCCCGCAGAAAAAAATGACGAAGCCTTCGACTCCCTGCAAAAATACATTGACAGATGCGAGAATCACACCCCGCCGATGGGACTGCGAAAACCCGCCATGGAGGCTCAGATAAACGGCAAAAGGATTGCGGTGCGCCGACGCGGTGCGGCAGGCATACTCGGCACGGGCAATCTGTTTATGCTGTCGCAGCGTTCGGGAATGATAGACAATTTTATGTTCTTCTTTGAAAAAAACAGTCTGAAGGTTTTGTTCCAGGAGAAGAACAGTCCCGTCGATGAAATAAACGTAGGACTCGAGGGCGAATACTGCTACAGCAAAATTAAGCTGTCGGATCTTACCGTACCGGTAGCATCGTACGGTACATGGCTGTCGGATAACAAATTCAAGCTTACCATAATACCGCTTTCCATGGCGCAGTACAGGGAGTTTACATTCACGTTTGACCCGCTCGGAAACGTTCGCATTAAGAGCATCGCAAAACCCGGATTCAAGGAACTGTTCGAGTTTTACTTAATGTTTAACGGAACCCGTCCGAACGGTTTGCTGAAACAGGCATGCGGCACTGTAGGTTCGGCGGCATCGCTTGTGCTTGACCCGAATTTCGGCGGTCGGATCAAAAAGTAAATCGCCGCAGACAGTGCTTTGTGCGTCATATTGTGACGACGGAAACCGAAAAAATCAAAAACCAAAAAAACACCCGGAGAACGGCAAAAATTCTCCGGGTGCTGTCATAAAAAACATCTTTGAAGAAAACAAAAAAATCCGAACGTATTTCCAACGTGAAAACAAGATCGGATTTTTATATGTGGTGGAGACGGAGAGGATCGAACTCTTGACCTCATGACTGCCAGTCATGCGCTCTCCCAGCTGAGCTACGCCCCCACGTAAATTTCGGCAGCAAACAGATATCTGCCGAAATCACTGTGGATAATATATCACATAAACAGAACGAAGTCAAGCATTATTTTAAATTTTTGATTCCGGTGTGCATTCGGAGCGGAGTCGGTCCAATCAAACCCTTGTCGCCCGTCGGATTACCTTTATTCTGCAGAAGCAAGACGTATGTAGCGTTTGAAGAACTTTATGCCGTCTGCCATGACCGAAACGGGAATACGCTCATTCGTGCCGTGGGTTGTCAACAGCAGTGACGTGCCGACAAGAAACGGTGAATATCTGTATATGTTCTCACATACTGCCTGATAATGACATGCGTCGGTACCGCCCATAACGAGGTAGGGTACGACCACCGCCTTGTCGTCCATGCTCTTGCAGATTTTTTCTATAATGCCGAAAGACCGCGTGTCGGTAGGTGAAACTGCAGACGGATTTTTCCATCCCGGACGAAGATTCAGCTCAACATTTTTATTTTTTATAGACTTGCGCAGATGAGTAAGAACATCGTCAACAGTCTGCCCGGGGAACATTCTGAAATTAACGGTAACCGATGCGCGCTGTGGGAGAATGTTTGCCTGAGGCGAACCCGATGCCATTGTAACACCGAAAGTCGTGCGAAGCATGCTTGCCGCAGGCGGAATATACGACATAACCTTTGCGGTCAACGGTTCCAACAGCCTTGCATTACAGGTGACAAGTCTGACGGGATAAGTGCAGTTTCTGCCTACCTTGTCAAACATCTCGCGCATCATCGGCGTCATTTTAGCCTTAAACTGATGATTTTCAATGTCTTTTACGACATCGGCAAGGTGCCCTATTGCAGTATGATTCGGTGCCTGTGAGGAATGTCCGCCTTTTGCGGTAACGGCTACCTCAACATCGGCATATCCTTTTTCCGCGACACCTATTCCCGCAAGATGTTTATCTATAACACCTTTGACATGAACGGGGAGAATTGCGCCGCCCTCATCGACAACGGCATCAAGATGCACGCCGTTTTCTTTCAGATAGTTGCAAATACAGGTCGCGCCGTTTTCGTCCGTTGCGCACATGACTTCTTCGTTGTGACCGAGCAGAATATAAACATCGCGTTCGGGCACAAAGTCCTCTGTGAGCAGCGTTTCGACGCTTTCGAGCACACCGATAAGGTGATTTTTCATATCAATAGCTCCCCTGCCCCAGATGAACTCGCCGTCATCCACACCGCCGAACGGATCGTGCTCCCAGTCATCCCACGTTCCTTCCGAAATCGGCACAACGTCCTGATGCGCCGTCAAGGCTATCGGGTCAAGGTCCGGACGTGTTCCGCGCCAACGGAAAACAAGACTTCCGCGGGCAATAACGGTCAGCTCGAGTTTTTCGTGAATTAAGGGATATCTTTCTCTGAGAAACGCATGAAATGCGTCAAAGACCTCCCAGTTTATGTTTTTTGCCTGCTTTTCGGCAATCGTTTTGAACTTTATTGCATCGGAAAGGTTTTTTCTGAAACGGGGAAGGTCGACTTTTTCCTCCTCCATGGGAGGTACATCAACCTTTTCGGGTTTAAAAAGCGCAGCCTTAACGGGAACTGCTGCGACAGCCGCGCCTATGGCGGCAATCAGCGGGTACTTTATTTTTTTGTTCATGGCGGTTCTCCTCCGAATATATTAAATTTGCGCCGAATCATCCGGGCAATTATTTGCGTTTTTTGCCGTCTTCGTTAAGTTTGACGACATTGACCGTATTTTTCCTTTTGTTTCTTTTGCGCGGAACCGCAACAAAAATATAAATGCACAGCGGCAGCAGTACAACAACGACAAAAGCGGCAATCAGCTTAAAGGCAAGCGTCGACACTGCGGTTTTTATAAGGTAAGCGATATATTTCAGCGTGCTTCTTTCCACGTCAAACGCTGCGACAAGATCCACTTCGGCAATCACTTCGTCCGCATATTTTATCGTCGCCTTGCCGAGAACATCGCCTTTTTTTACGGGAGCGTTTACGGCAGAAGCCGATATTTCGCCGGACGCTTCGATAAGAACGCTGTCCGTCTTGTCGTCACTGCTTCCGCTGACGGGAATGAGCGCGGAAACGTTTTTGGCTGGAACGAGACTCACATAGTCATATTTTGACGAAAGTTCGACTCTTTTTTCCGCGACATATGTTGACGGATTCGCGACTTCGCACAGCTTCATATGTCCGAACGTCCAATTATAGAGATTTTTGGACGAAACAAAAGCCATGTTTTCACTCACGCCGTCGCCGTCCACGTCGTAAAAGGGCGCATTCAACACGACGCAGATGTAGTTATATCCGTCGCCCGAGGCAGAACTTATAACACAGTGTCCCGCATTGTCGGTCGTGCCCGTTTTTCCGTTTTTGACATACTCGCAATAGTAGTCGGAGATGCCGGAGCTGAGCATTTTATTGGTGTTGTTGAGGTATCTCGTTTCCGAGTACATGTTTGTCGGAGCCATTTCATACCTTGCGGTGCCGGCAATCTCACAAAAAATGCTGTTGCCTATACAGTATTTGTATATCGTTCCGAGGTCACGCGCTGTGGTGTAGTGGTTATCATCGTCAAGTCCGTGCGCATTGGCAAAATGCGTTGCCGTACAGCCGAGCTTTGCGGCAAAATCGTTCATCATACCGACAAACGTTTCAATGCTGCCGCCGCCTACGTAATCGGCAAGCACATTCGCCGCATCGTTTGCGCTGTAAACGAGAAGGCAGTACAGAAGATCTCTCACGGACATCTGCTCACCTACAAGAATTCCTGCCGTAGAGCTGTTTGTGCCGTCCAGAAGCCTTATTGTATAGGACGGAACCGTAACAATCGCGTCAAGGTCTGCGCAATTCTCGAGTGTCACCATCGCGGTAACGATTTTGGTTATTGAGGCGGGAGCAGCCTGCTTATCTATATTTTTTTCGCTGATGACGGTTCCGTCATCGGCTGAAAAAAGGTAATAGATGTCCGCTTCGACTTCGCTTTCGGCAGGCTCATAGAAAGCGGCAAGCGAGGTCGGAACAAGACATGACAGTAAAATCAGTACGGAAAAAAGCAAAGAGAAAAATTTTTTCATAGACAATTACCTGTTTTCGGTGTATAATATCCGAGTAAATTTTCGCGGAGGTTAAAATTATGATATTCGTTACGGGTGACATGCACGGCGACCGCGCACGCCTTGACAAGAAACATCTGAAAGCGCTTAATGCGGGAGATACGCTGATAGTGTGCGGCGATTTCGGTTTTCTGTGGGACGGCAGCCGCGCGGAAAGCAAGTTTTTGTACAAGCTGTCGAAGCGTCCGTATAACATTTTTTTTGCAGACGGAACGCATGAAAACTTTGAACTGATCAACAGTTTTCCCGTTGAAGAACGGTTCGGCGGAAAGGTACATGTCATAGCGGACAACATCTGCCATCTTATGCGCGGACAGGTGTATGAAATTGAAGAAAAAACCGTATTCGTTATGGGCGGCGGACAAAATCCCGACAGTGACCCGGACGATGAGCTTGAGGAAAGCAAGCCGCACTTTGAAATACCGAGCAAAGCGGAAATGCTTACCGCCGTCGAAAATCTCGAAAAACACGAATACAGGCTTGACATTATTATTACACACGAACCGCCGTCAAAAATAAAAGACTTCCTGCTGCTGTCGGAAAACAGTGTGTCGGGACCGACTGCGCTTCGCGCATTTTTCGACGAGCTTTCGGTGCAGGCGGAGTACGGAAAATGGTTTTTCGGCAGCATGCATACCGATAAATTTATCTCGCCGTCGATGACAGCCGTTTTCAGTGCCGTGATAAACGCGGAAACAGGAGAAAAAGTACAGTAAAAAACCGCCGCCCGTTTTTGACTCCGTAAAATCAATTATACACGATTGATTCCGCCGTGTAAATCACTTTTTTTGTAATTTTCTTGACAACGGCACAACATTGGTCTAAAATCCTATATATATTACCTATCATAAAACCGAAATACAATCCGAAAGGCGAAGGTAAAATGCTTAAATACATACTTTCTCTCGATCAAGGCACGACGAGTTCACGCACCATTGTATTCAACAAACAGGGTGAAATAGTTTCAAAGGCACAGTATGAATATGAACAGATATACCCCAAGGCGGGTTGGGTCGAGCACAACCCCGAAGCAATTCTTAAAAGTCAGTTCCGTTCGCTTGCCGATGCGCTCATCGACGGCGGAATAGAAGCAAAGGAAATTGCCGCGATAGGCATTACAAATCAGCGCGAAACGACCGTTCTTTGGGATAAGCGCACGGGCAAACCCGTCTACAACGCTATCGTATGGCAATGCCGCAGAACCGCGCAGATGTGCGAAGAACTTAAGGCAAAAGAGGGACTCAGCGAGTATATCAAAGAGCACACGGGACTCGTTATAGACGCTTATTTCTCGGCAACAAAAATAAAATGGATACTTGACAACGTCGACGGCGTGCGTGAGCTTGCGGCGGAAGGCAATCTGCTTTTCGGTACCATTGACACGTGGCTTATTTGGAATCTTACAAACGGCAGAGTTCATGTGACGGATTACTCAAATGCATCACGCACGATGCTTTTCGATGTCGACAATCTCTGCTGGGACAAATATATATGCGAACAGCTTGACATTCCGATGTCGATACTGCCTAAAGCGGCTGCGTCAAGCGAGGTTTACGGTGCCGTTGCGCAGGGCATTCCCGGTATGGAGGCTCTTGCGGGCATCCCCATTTGCTCCGCTGTAGGTGACCAGCAAGCAGCTCTTTTCGGTCAGGCATGCTTTGCCCCCGGACAGGCAAAAAACACCTACGGAACAGGCTGTTTCCTGCTTATGAACACCGGCGAAAAACGCGTTCTCTCCGAAAACAACCTCGTAACCGGTATTGCATGGGGACTCAACAACAAGGTCGAATACTGTATCGAGGGTTCGGCATTCAACGCAGGTTCCGTAATACAGTGGCTTCGCGATGAACTTAACATAATAAAAAATGCACCCGAATGCGACAGATACGCAGAGAGCGTGCCCGATTCAAACGGCATTTACCTCGTTCCCGCTTTTACGGGACTCGGCGCACCGTATTGGGATATGTATGCCCGCGCATGCATCGTCGGCATGACACGCGGCACAAATAAAAAACACATCTGCCGTGCCGTGCTTGAGTCGATAACTTTTCAGATGACCGATCTTCTTGAAGCCATGAAGGCAGACTCCGGCATTGAGCTGAAAGAGCTTCGCGTCGACGGCGGCGCAAGCATCAGCAACATAATGATGCAGATACAGGCGAACATGATAAACACAAGTGTCAACCGTCCCAAATGCATAGAAACCACCGCGCTCGGCGCGGCATACCTTGCAGGGCTTGCAATCGGCTTCTGGTCGGGCATTGAAGAAATCGAAAAAATAAGAGAAGTATCAAAGGTCTTCACACCCGAAAACGACAAAGCCGAACGCGACAGGCTTTATGCCGGATGGAAACGCGCAGTCGAAAGATCGCGCGGCTGGGCACTTACGGACTGAACAATAATACAGACAAAGGAGTATACAGAAAATGGGCAGAGTTTACAATTTTTCGGCAGGTCCTTCAATGCTTCCTCTTGAGGTATTGAAAAAAGCGCAGGCAGAGCTGCTTGACTGCAGCGGAAGCGGTCAGTCGGTAATGGAAATGTCTCACCGTTCAAAGGAATTTGACGCTATTATAAAAGAGGCGGAAGCACTTTTCAGAGAGCTTATGAATATCCCCGACAACTACAAAGTGCTGTTTTTGCAGGGCGGCGCATCAACTCAGTTCGCCGCTATTCCGCTTAATTTTATGCAGAAAAACAAAAAAGCGGACTATATCATAACGGGTGTATGGGCAAAAAAGGCATTTGCCGAAGCTCAAAAATACGGCACACCCCGCGCCGTCGCATCGTCCGCCGATAAGACCTTCTCATATATCCCCAAGGTTTCAAAGGAAGATATCGACCCCGAAGCGGACTATGTGTACTATTGCATGAACAACACAATTTACGGAACAAAGTTCCCTTATATTCCCGAAACGGGAGATGTGCCGCTTATTGCCGACGTTTCATCGTGTTTTCTCTCGGAGCCGCTTGACGTAACAAAATTTGCTATGGTCTACGGCGGCGCACAGAAAAATGTCGCGCCCGCGGGTCTTGTCGTTGCAATAATCCGCGAAGACATGCTCGGTAATGCAGCCGATTTTACCCCCACAATGCTCAACTACAAGATTCAGGCGGATGCCGACTCTCTCTACAACACTCCCCCCTGCTTTACGATTTATATCTGCAAGCTTGTGCTTGAATGGATAAAAGCGCAGGGCGGTCTTGAGGCTGTCAAAGCAAACAATGTAAAAAAAGCAGACATTCTCTACAATTACCTTGACTCATCAAAGCTTTTCAAAACTGTAATTCCCGTCGAAGACCGCTCTCTTATGAACATTCCTTTTGTTACGGGCGACGCTGAGCTTGATGCAAAGTTCGTCAAAGAAGCGACGGCTGCAGGCTTTATCAACCTCAAGGGTCACCGTACGACAGGCGGCATGAGAGCATCCTGCTACAATGCAATGCCCATCGAGGGAGTTGAAAAGCTCGTCGAATTTATGAAGAATTTTGAAAAAGCCAATTCATAACAGGGAGCAGCAAACAATGTACAGTATTTTGACACTCAACAAAATATCCTCAAACGGACTTTCCCGCCTGCCGGAGAACAAATTCATATGCACCGACAGCGCCGAAAATCCCGATGCCGTTATCGTTCGTTCGGCATCAATGCACGATACCGAATTTGCGCCGAATCTTCTTGCGATAGCGAGAGCGGGCGCAGGTGTAAACAATATTCCGATAGACAGATGCACCGAAAACGGAATATGCGTTTTTAACACGCCGGGCGCAAATGCAAATGCCGTCAAAGAGTTAGTCATCTGCGGACTGTTTCTTGCGTCGAGAAAGATAGCCGCAGGTGCACAGTGGTGCCTTACGCTCAAAGACAGCGGCGACGAGGTTTCAAAGAAAGTCGAAAAAGGCAAAAGCGCGTTTGCGGGTCCCGAAATTCTCGGCAAGACTCTCGGTATAATAGGACTCGGCGCAATAGGCATTCTCGTTGCAAATGCAGCAAAAAATCTCGGTATGAATGTTATCGGGTACGACCCGTTTATTACGGATGCGGCAAAAGCTCGCCTTGCGGACGGAATTGCCGTCACGGCAGAACTTGATAAGATTTTTGCGGAATCCGATTATATCACGGTTCACGCACCGCTCAACGATTCGACTCGCGGCGTCATCAATGCGGCGAACCTCGCAAAAGCGAAGGACGGCGTTAGAATACTCAACTTCGCGCGCGGAGAGCTTGTTGATGAAAACGACATCCTTGAAGCACTCAAAAGCGGCAAGGCGGCTGCATACGTGACCGACTTCCCTACCGCTTCACAGATAGGTGTTGACGGTGTGACGGCTGTTCCGCACCTCGGTGCATCAACTCCCGAAGCCGAAGAAAACTGCGCAATCATGGCTGCAGAGCAGCTTGCGGATTATCTTTCAAACGGAAATGTTAAAAATTCCGTCAACTTCCCTGCCGTGTCAGCCGAACGCTGCGGCACGGTCAGAATAACGGCTGTTTCGCGTACCGATGCCGCAGACGGCATCAAAAAGGCTCTCTCCGACGCAGGCATTGATATCAAAAACACCGCATCGGGTGAAAAGAAGGGCGTGTTTTATTCCGTATTTGATACCGATACGGCAGTAACCGATGAAACGGTAGAGGTACTCAAGAGCATCGACGGAATTGTCTCGGTAAGAATAATATAGGCAAACCGCCGCTGCATAAAAAGGCCGCAATCTCCGTAGCAGAGGTTGCGACCGATTTTTTATGTTCGGATAAACAGTAATCCGAGAAAAGTCCTTAAAGCTGCCGTCAGTTTTCGCTCTTTATCACGATGTTGTATCCGTGCTCCTGCAAAAACGGCTTGATGCGCTGCGCGTGATTGAGCAGTGAGCTTATCGACATGTCATGATTAAGTGCGTCAATAAGCAGCGAAATGTACTTTGAAAGGTCAACTTCACAATACCATTCCCTGCTCTTCAATTCGGGAGTACGGTAAATGAGATTCGTGGTAAAAACCTTATCTATGTAGTGAGCTTTATATGCCTCGTCAAAAGTGTCAAGACCGTTGCAGAAAAGACCGAATGCGCAGCATACAAAAATTCTGTTTGCGCCCATAGCCTTAAGCTTCTTGCTGACATCTATCATTGATTCTCCGGAAGAAATCATGTCGTCAACGACAATAACATCCTTGCCGTCAAGATTCGAGCCTAAAAACTCATGCGCGATTATCGGATTTCTGCCCTTTACGACACGCGAATAGTCACGTCTTTTATAAAACATGCCGAGATCGAGTCCCAAAACGGACGAATAGTAAACAGCTCTGTTCACACCGCCCTCATCGGGCGAAACTATCATCAAATGTTCCTTATCGATTTTAAGGTTGTCGATATTGTTGACGAACGCCTTTATCATCTGATATGTGGTGTAGACGTTTTCAAACCCCTTAAGCGGAACCGCATTCATGACTCTCGGGTCATGCGCATCAAACGTGATTATGTTGTCTACACCCATTTTTTCGCAAAGCTCCTGAAGTGCCAGCGCGCAGTCGAGAGATTCACGTGCGGCGCGCTTATGCTGACGTCCTTCGTAAAGCATGGGCATTATAACGTTTATTCTGCGCGCTTTGCCTGCGGTTGCCGCTATTGCGCGCTTGAGATTCGCATAGTGCTCATCGGGACTGTAGGGTACTTTCATGCCGTACATTTCGTGTGTTATACCGTAGTTATAGCAGTCACAAAGAATAAAGACATCATAGCCTCTTACCGATTCCTTGAGCATGCATTTTCCCTCACCCGTACCGAAACGGGGAAAATTTGCTTTAAGCAAATATGTATTGCGCTCATAACCGTTAAAGGCAATGGTGTCCTTGTGTTCGCTCTCTCTCTTAAGTCTCCAGTTAACAAGATAAGAATCAATCTTTGCGGCGATTTCTTCCGTGCCGGGCAATGCAATAATACCTAATGTGCCGAAAGGGACGTTTTGGATATTATCGGTGTAAACAGGCATATAATCACTCCTGAATCTTAATTTTTTGTATTTTTCGCCGGGAATCGACCGACGGAACCTACATCTACTATTTTACAACAATTTCAGACTTTTTCAAGGATAAATATGCAAATTACCTCTAAAATAAAGAAAAACATCTGCCGTAGGTTTTGTGTATTTTCACAACAGATTATAAAAAACCGTATTTACCTTTTTGCATATTTGTGATAAAATATGCCTGCAGAACGCATGGGAGGTATATTCATGCTCGAAAAACTCAACCGCAAAAGAAATCTTCCGACCGAAGGCGGGAACGGAATAATTAACGGACAGGGACTCGGATACGTTGCCGAAATGCGTTACGGTCTGTTTCCGATGTCGTATAACGGCTGCGAAATGATAGCTATATACAATCTTCTTTTGCTTGAGGGCAGACATGGCGTAGCACTCACCGACATCTGCACGGATATGTACAAAACCGCATGTGTTTTCTGCGGACTTCTCGGGTCAAACGTATATGTGCTCGACAAATATTTTACGCGCTGCGGAATGCCGGTGCTGAAAACTTTCAGCCGTGACAGATTTTTTGACATGCTGAACGTGTGCAAATACGGAATTATTTCTTTTTGGAATGCAAATGACCCGTTTAAGGGAGTGCACACCGTCTGTATCGAAAAAACCGAAAACGGATACAGAATATACAACAGAAGCAACCGCCGCGACACTCCTGCAGACTTTACACGCGTGGATGAAGTAGTTTCGCACCGACGCTTTATGGCGGGTTATTGCCTTTACCAACCAACGCGCACAATGCGCATGTAAAAGCTGCGGTTCATTTCTCAAAAAAAATAAAAAAAATCAAAAAAATACTTGCTTTTTTCCGGAGTATATGATATTATCCCGACTTTGACAGTTGACAAACCTAAAAGAACCCCAAACCCGTTGATACACA
>CAVFAD010000034.1:0-19664 GCA_963620305.1 Bacteroidaceae bacterium
CGCCGATAATCTTGATGGAGTTCTTGTTTGCGCCGACCGTGCCGTCGCCGCCGAGACCCCAGAACTTGCACTCGATTGTGCCTTCCGCAGCCGTGTTGGGCGCGGGTTTTTCTTCGAGCGAAAGGTGAGTTACGTCATCGTTGATGCCGAGAGTGAAATGAGCCTTGGGAGCGTCCTTTGCAAGCTCGTCATATACCGCGAATACGCTTGCGGGGGGCGTATCCTTTGAGCCGAGTCCGTATCTGCCGCCGATAACGGTCGCCGTTCTGCCCTGCGACGCGAGAGCCGCGACGACGTCGAGGTAGAGGGGTTCGCCGAGTGCACCGGGTTCTTTTGTTCTGTCGAGAACCGCGATTTTCTTTGCCGTTGCGGGAATCGCTTCAAGGAGCTTTTCGGCTGAGAAAGGTCTGTAAAGACGAACCTTGACGAGTCCGACCTTTTCGCCCTGTGCGGTGAGATAGTCGATAACTTCTTCCGCTACGTCGCAGATTGAACCCATTGCGATGATGACTTTGTCGGCATCGGGTGCGCCGTAGTAGTTGAACAGCTTATAGTTTGTGCCGAGCTTGGCGTTGACCTTGTCCATGTATTCTTCGACAATGCCGGGAACAGCTTCATAGTAGCTGTTGCAGGCTTCTCTGTGCTGGAAGAATATGTCGCCGTTTTCGTGCGAACCGCGCATTACGGGGCGTTCGGGGTTGAGAGCGCGTTTGCGGAACGCTTCGACCGCGTCCATGTCGCACATTTCTTTGAGATCGTCATAGTCCCAGATCTCAATTTTCTGAAGCTCGTGTGAGGTGCGGAAGCCGTCGAAGAAGTTGATGAAAGGAACTCTGCCCTTGATAGCCGCAAGGTGAGCGACTGCGCCGAGATCCATTACCTCCTGCGGATTTGTTTCCGCAAGCATGGCAAAGCCTGTCTGACGGCAGGCGTAAACGTCTGAATGGTCGCCGAAAATGTTAAGCGCGTGCGAAGCTACGCAGCGAGCCGAAACATGAAAAACCGAGGGGAGAAGCTCACCGGCGATTTTGTACATGTTGGGGATCATGAGAAGAAGTCCCTGCGACGCAGTGTAGGTGGTGGTGAGTGCGCCGGCTGCGAGAGAACCGTGAACCGTTCCCGCCGCGCCCGCTTCGGACTGCATCTCGGCAACCTTTACTTTTGTTCCGAAAATATTTTTCAGTCCGTTTGCCGACCACTGGTCAACATAGTCTGCCATGGGGCTTGAGGGAGTGATGGGATAAATTCCGGCTACTTCCGTGAAAGCGTAGGAAACGTGAGCCGCAGCCTGGTTTCCGTCCATGGTCTTTTTCTGTCTTGCCATAGTATATCCTCCTAAAATAATAATACAGCGTTTTGGTTTAATAGCACCAAAGGTAATTTTAGCACTACCCACACTAAAAGTAAATATTTATTTTTACATATGTCCGAAACTTTATGCCCGTTCCGACAAAATTTTTTGTGAAACTTTTACAGCGGAGCACCTTAGAGCGGCTCGGCGGCGTTCGGCAAAAAACTCTTTACAAAAGTGAATGCTTGTGATATAATCGCTCTTGTCCGAGTTCTCGGAGGACGGATATAATCCGCGTTTTTTGCGGCATTCACCTGACCTCTGTCCGGGACTTGGGATAATTTTTTAAGAGGTGAACAACAATGACACAGGCTGAAAAGCAGGCAATCATGGCAGAATATGCCACACACGAGGGCGATACGGGTTCTCCCGAAGTACAGATAGCGGTACTTACAAAGAGAATCAATGACCTCAACGATCATCTTAAGATTCACAAGAAGGATCACCACTCAAGACGCGGTCTTCTCAAAATGGTCGGTCACAGAAGAAATCTTCTTGCGTATCTTCAGAAGAACGATATCGAAAGATACCGTGCCGTCGTTGCAAAGCTCGGTCTTCGTAAGTAAGGCTCCCGTGGGTTGTTGCATTCGCGCATTATGTGCGGATGCGGCAACTCCGTTGCTTTTTTCAAAACAGGCAAGTCGGGGCGTGCGTTAATGTGTACAATCCGAAGAGCGGTTTTTTTGCCGCTTTTCGGATTGTACATTGACGGTGCCTGTCCGGACGAGCCTTTGAAGTATAAAAGGAGAATCAAAGCATGTTTGATGAATTCAGAAAGTTTGAAACAACACTTGCGGGTCGTCCTCTTGTAGTCGAGACGGGCAAAATGGCACAGCTTGCCGGCGGCAGCGTGCTTATCCGCTACGGTGAAACCGAGGTGCTCTGCACCGCCACCATGTCCGACAAACCCCGTGAGGGTGTGGATTTCTTCCCCATGTCCATTGATTTTGAGGAAAAGCTCTATTCCGTCGGCAAAATCCCCGGCTCTTTCCAGAGACGTGAGGGCAGGGCAAGCGAAAAGGCTGTTCTCGCCGCGCGTGTTATCGACCGTCCCATACGTCCCCTGTTCCCCAAAGACATGAGAAACGACGTGGGCATTGTCGCCACCGTCATGTCGGTAGATCCCGACTGTCTTCCCGAAATCACCGCCATGATAGGCGTTTCGATTGCGCTTTCAATTTCCGCTATTCCGTGGGCGGGTCCCATTTCGGGCGTTTCCGTCGGTCTTGTCGACGGCAGGTTTGTTATTAACCCCACGGCTGCGGAGAGAGAAAAGAGCGAAATGGCTGTTACCGTCGCCTCCACCGATGAGCTTATCGCTATGATAGAAGCGGGCGCGAACGAAATCGACAACGACACGATGTTTGACGCTATCATGTTCGGTCATAAAGAAAATCAGAGAATGGTCGAATTTATCAAGGGCATTCAGAAAGAAATAGGCAAGCCGAAGGTCGACTTCCCCTCAAACGATCCCTCGCACGAGATGTACGAGGCTGTCAAGGAATTTGCCATTGATGACGTAAAGGCGGCTCTCGATACCGATGACAAGCGCGTGAGAGACGAAAGACTTCTTCCGATTTACGCGGCTGTTCATGAAAAGTTCGATGAGCAGTTCCCCGAAGAAACGGCAAAGCTTGACGACTGCCTTTATAAGCTCCAAAAATATATCGTCCGCCGCTGGCTGCTCGACGAAAACAAGCGTGTCGACGGCAGAGGAATCGACGACATGCGTCCTCTTGACGCTCAGGTGGATTTGCTTTCACGTGTTCACGGCTCGGGTATGTTCACCAGGGGTCAGACACAGGTGCTCACCGTTACCACGCTCGGCACGATAGGCGATGCTCAGATGCTCGACGGCATTGACGATGAAGATTCCAAGAGATACATTCACCACTACAACTTCCCCTCGTACTCGGTAGGCGAAACAAAACCGTCGAGAGGTCCCGGCAGACGCGAAATAGGTCACGGTGCCCTTGCGGAGCGTGCGCTTCTCCCCGTTATACCGTCGGTTGAGGAGTTCCCCTACACTATCCGCCTTGTTTCGGAGGTGCTTTCCTCCAACGGCTCCACTTCACAGGCATCCATATGCGGCTCCACGCTTTCGCTTATGGCTGCGGGTGTTCCGATAAAGGCTCCCGTCGCGGGTATTTCGTGCGGACTTGTCACCGAGGGCGACCGCTTTATGACAATGGTCGACATTCAGGGACTTGAGGACTTCTTCGGCGATATGGACTTCAAAGTCGGCGGCACGAAGAAGGGCATTACCGCCATTCAGATGGATACAAAGGTTCACGGTCTTACTCCCGAAATAGTCAAAGAAGCATTCGAAAAGACATATAAAGCACGCTGCAAGATAATCGACGAGGTAATTCTTCCCTGCATTCCCGCACCCCGTGAGGAGCTTTCAAAGTACGCTCCCAAGATGCTTACTACAAAAATCGATCCCGAAAAGATCGGCGATGTCATCGGCAAGCAGGGTAAGGTTATCCAGAAGATATGCGCGGAGTGCGACTGCAAGATCGATATTGACGATGACGGCTCCGTATTTATCGCCTCCACCGATCTTGATAACGCTCACAAGGCATTGAGCATAATCGAGACTATTGCAAAAGACCCCGAGGTCGGCGCAATCTATAAGGGTGTTGTAACACGTCTTATGAGCTTCGGCGCATTCGTTGAGATTGCTCCCGGCAAAGAGGGACTTGTCCACATCAGCCACCTTGACGTTAAGCGTACCGATAAGGTTGAGGACGTTGTAAACGTCGGCGACGAGATAATCGTTCAGGTTCTTCCTACGGACGAACAGGGCAGACTTAATCTTTCGAGAAGAAACGCGCTTATCGCGGTTGAGGGTCTTACTCCCGAAAACGACATCAGCGATCAGGCGAGAAGACCCGCACGCAGAGACGGCGGCAGAGACGGCGGCAGAGACGGTCGCAGAGGCGGCAGAAGATAAGCTTCTCCCGCAGCAAAAAAGAATATAAAAAATGCGGCATCCTCGGATGCCGTTTTTTTACGGTTCGCAGACGCTTTCTCCGAGCCGTGTTTTTTAGTTTTGTACGCGGTGTGCTGCGAACCGTGTTTTTGCACCGCGGTCTGCGTGCGCAGGTATGCGCGGACTCGGTTTTTACCGCTTTTTCAGCTGACGTGAGCCGAACACCTGATGCTCGGCGGTATTTTTTTTCGGCACCTGCCGCCGTTTGCCTTTTGACCTGCGGCAGCAAACGGAGCGATAAAAAGCGGTGATGAAAATTGTAAAGGCAGCGGCTTTACTTTGTTCAAAACTCTGTTCAAAATGTTCAAAACCCGGTTGAAATTGTGAAAAACAGGGTGATTGTTAAGAACATGAATAAGTTTTTTCCCGTAAAAAGTAAAGATTATTACTTTACTTCGACAGTTTTTGAACATTTTCCCGTTAAATCGGTATCGTGTACGGGATTCGGCGTTCAAAAAGCGTTATCTCCGAAAATCCCGCGCGTGCGGCGGCTGACATTCCTATGTCGACGGCATTGCCGACTTCATCGTTGCAGTAGCTTTCGCTGCCGACAGTTACGTATCTGCCGCCCGACGATTTGAACATCTGTATGAGCGTGAAATAAAAATCGCGCACTCTTTCCGATCCGACAAGATCCTTTGTGTTTATTTCAAGTGCGCACTGTTTTTCGGCAAGTGCTTTCATAACATCCGCAAAGGCATCTTCGGCAGAGGCAATTTCACCGTTATAATTTCGGAAAGGGAGCATGATGCGGGAGAGCACGTCAAAGTCGGTATTTTTGATAACGCTTTTAAGCTCGGCGCAGTATTCTTCGGCAAATGTCAGGAGAGCATTTTTGTCGCCTGCGTCGGGGGACAGCGTATTCGGCTCGGTTCTTGTTTGCGTTACGCTCGTGAGCACAATGTCGTATTCCTGCTTCAGCAGCACCTTTGCTGCCTGCTGCGGGTTAAAAAGCACGTTTGCAAATTCTATGCCCGAAAGCACCATAAGCGAGTCGCAAAAAAGCTGCTTCGCCTTTGCCGTGTCAAAAAAAGAGTGGCGCAGGCGGCGGTGAGAATCTCTCGCCGAAAATGCCGCAATGTCGCAGATGTCCGTAAATGCGACGGCACGAAGCTGCTTTGCAACAGCCGTTTCGCAGAGAAAAGACACCTTGTCGTTTCCGCCGTCGGTGTTGTTTGTGTATACATGCAGGTCAAAAAAATTGTTTCGTTCCATTTTATCACCGTGCCCGTGTAAAATATCGCGCATACATCAAAACGGCTGCGCCTACAGTCAGTATACACGGAAATAAAAAAAATTGCAAACGGTATACAAAAAAAACTGCGGGTATGCTACAATATACGCAGTACTGCGGCGGGGCGGATCGCCGCGCTTAAAAAAGGAGAATCCTGCATGGAGAAAGCGGCTTTTGCGAAAATAAATCTGATACTTGACCTGACCGGACTGCTGCCCGACGGCTATCATGCCATAAGCACGGTAATGCAGACCGTCGGACTCTGCGACCGCGTGAGCGTTGATGTTGACGACGGCGGCAAAATTGAAATTACCTGTTCCGACAGGACCGTGCCGACCGATTCGCGCAATACGGCATTTAAGGCTGCGCGTCTGTTTTTTGAAAAGGCGGGCAAGCCGTACGGGGCGCGGATTCATATCGAAAAGCATATTCCGCATGAGGCGGGTCTCGGCGGCGGCAGCACGGATGCGGCTGCGGTGCTTCGCGCTCTGAATGAAATGATGCCGAATGCCGTGACGCGGGACGGACTTTTTGATATCGCACTGAAGGTCGGCGCGGACGTTCCGTTTTGTCTGCGCGGCGGCACTGCGCTGTGTCTTAACAAGGGCGAGGTCATGGCTCCGCTGCCGTTTTTTGATGCCGTGTGCGTCATCGCAAAACCCGATGTCGGTGTATCGACCGCCGGAGCCTATGCCGAATTTGACCGCGCCGAAAAGCTCCGTCATCCCGATGTCAACGGTTTTGTGTACCACGCGTCGCGGGGAGACTTCCGCAGCGCATTTTTGTGCGCATCCAATATTTTTGAGGAGCTGACCGAAATAGGTGAGGGCGTGCTTATCAAGAATGCGCTGAACGAAAACGGTGCGTTCTTTTCGTCAATGACAGGCAGCGGCTCGGCGTATTTCGGATTGTTTGAAAAACGGAACAGCGCGCAAGCGGCTGCCGACAGCCTGCGCCGATTTGTGCCGTTCGTCACGGTGTGCGACACTGTTAATGCGGTGAACTTAAGCTGACGGAAGTCGAACCCATGCCGCCCGTCAGCTTAAAATAAACGGTAAACGCGTGTATAAAATCGCGCGGCGTGTCCGAAACTGTTTTTGAAGGTTCCGACGGAAACGGAAACCGAAACGGTTTGAAAGGACGCAAAAAAATGAAGAACATATTTTTTACCCGAATTTCACAAAAGGCTCTCTGTGCATTAAGTGCCGTTTTGCTCACGCTGAGCATTGCGCTTTGCAGTGCGGTGAGCTTTTTTGCATCCGCAAAAAACGTGCAAAGAGGAGTCCTGCGGCTGCACGTCATCGCAAATTCCGATTCCGAAGCGGATCAGGCGGTAAAGCTGCTCGTCCGTGACAGGGTGCTCGAAGCGGGCGCGGATATATTCGACGGCTCGGTCACTGCCGCCGAAGCCGAACGGAAAATAAGTCCGAGACTTGACGAAACGGAGCGGGCGGCTGTCGAAGTCCTGCGCGAAAACGGCTTTGACTACGGCGTGAGGGCAGAGCTTGTCAATGAGTTTTTCGATACCCGCGCCTACGGAGATATAACGCTGCCTGCGGGGAATTACGAAGCGGTGAAAATAGTTCTCGGTGAGGGGAAAGGCAAAAACTGGTGGTGCGTGATGTTCCCGCCGCTGTGTCTTCCCGCCGTTACGCGTGACGGTGACGGCGCTGCGGTGTTTCCGGAAGATGAACGCAGGGTTGTGGAGCAGTCGCCGAAATACGAGGTGCGTTTTAAGCTTGCAGAGCTTTTCGAGCGCATTTTTAAGAGAGACTGATACCGCGCATTTCAAAATATTTCATGCTCCGTGCTCCGACTTTCGTCCGCCGACTTTCGTCCGCCGACTTTCGCCCGGGGACGTTTGCCCCGTCGACGTTTTTTGAGGACAACGGAAAAAGACATGGGTCAGCGGCGAACCGCCCGCTCCGAGCGGAGGATGAATCATTTCGTACCTTCGCGCATATATTCTATCAAAAGGAGCCGTGTTCGGCGCAGGGGGAATAACATGCGAGAAGTACCGCTTACGGTAAAAAGGACGAATAAAAACGATATGTTCATAAAGCTGACCGCAGTTCAGCTTGCGGTGTGTCTTGCCGTCGGCGCGGTTATAGGTGCGGTGTACAGGTTCAGCCGACCTTTGTTTGAAGATATGCGCGAGGAATTTTCGTCGCTCATGAGCGGCGGGTTCGATTTGTCGTCGGGCATACCGAATTTGCGGCATCCTGCAGAAACAACACTCGCGGCGGCGGAAAGCTCTGCGGACGGTTCTCAAACGGGCGAAAAAGAAAGCTCTGCGGACGGTTCTCAAACGGGCGAAGAAGGAAACACTGCGGCGCAGTCGGCAGGCGGAACGGATCTTGACGAGCGCGAAGCGGAGGACTGTTTGAATTTCGCGTTTTATGAGACGGGCGACGTTCCGTGTATGCCCGTTTCGGGAAACGTGACGTCGCCGTTCGGCAAAAGAACTCACCCCGTTTACGGCACGGACGGGTTTCACTCCGGCACCGATATTGCCGCACCGAAGGGCACTCCGATATGCGCCGCGCTCGACGGAACGGTGTGTGATGCCGGCGTCGGCGAATCTGCGGGGAATTATGTAAAGCTGCTGCATGACAACGGCTTATTTACGCTTTACTGCCATATGGACAGCGTGAATACGGAAAAGGGCGTGCGCATACGAAAGGGCGACGTTATCGGTTTTGTCGGAGAAACGGGACTTGCCACGGGGCCGCATCTGCATTTTGAAGTGCAGCGCGACGGCGAAAAACTCGACCCGTCTTTTTTGCTTGACGAAGCGGTCACGGTCGGCTGATGTATATAAGAGCAGGCTGTGTGCGCATACATATAGGATTTCCGTTTGCTGCATTTTGCGCATTCGCTGCAAGCTCAACGCTCGGCGAGTCGCTGGTGCTCGTGTTTGTGTCGGCGCTGCTGCACGAAGCGGGTCATGCTGCGGTTTTGCTGGGACTGGGCGACAGATCGCTCACCCTTTTTCTGTCTCCGGGCGGGGCGCGTATCGAAAGCAGGCTGACGGGAGAACTGCCGTATAAGAGCGACATTGCGGCAGCCGCTGCGGGACCTGCCGTCAACATTGCCTTGGCGGCGGGATGCGCACTTTTTTTTACGGTTACGGGCAGCGAATGCTTTTTCCGAGCCGCACGGGTAAACGCTTCGCTCGGCACGGTGAATCTGCTGCCGCTGTCTTTTCTTGACGGCGGACGGATACTGTCCGACATTTTTTTGCTTCGTACGACCGACGAAAAAGCACGGCGGTACTGCTCCGCCTGTGAGGATGCCGTTACGGTCATGCTGTTTGCAGTGTTTGTATATTTTACGCTGTCGGGCGAAAACACCTTTTTTCTTGCCGTTTTTCTTGTGTACTGCGCCGTACGTGAAACCGCCTGACGCGTAAAAAAGCGTTTTGAATGCGGCGAACAAAAACGTTCGCCGTGCAAAAAACGTTCGGTATGAGCCGCGCAAAAAACAGTGCGGCGGCACTTGCAATAATTTGCGTAAAATGATAAAATAAAGCAAAGCTGTACATTGTGCCGAGCCGAAAGACCCGCTCGGCGGAAGGGTGGATATTATTGGACGGCAGACTTGAAAAAATACTCCCGCTTGTTCAAAAACCCGCGCGCTACATAGGCGGCGAGCTGAACAGTGCGCTCAAGGATAAAAACAGCGTCGACATACGCTATGCTTTTTGTTTTCCGGATTCGTACGAGATAGGCATGAGTCATCTCGGCATCAAAATTCTTTATTCCGTTGCGAACGACCGACCCGACACGTGGTGCGAGCGCGTTTTTGCACCGTGGCCCGATATGGAAGAAAAAATGCGCGAAGCGGGCATTCCGCTCTATGCGCTCGAAAGCGGCGACCCGATAAAGGATTTCGATTTTATCGGCTTTACGCTCCAGTACGAAATGTGCTATACGAATGTGCTGAACATGCTCGACCTTGCGGGACTGCCCGTGCGTTCCGCCGACAGAAAATCGCTGTCGCCGATAGTTATGGCGGGCGGTCCGTGTGCGTGCAATCCCGAACCCATGGCGGACTTTTTCGATCTGTTTTCTCTCGGCGAGGGCGAGGAAGTAAACGGCGAAATAATGGATCTGTACAAAATACATAAGGCGAAAGGCTCGTCAAAGGATGAATTTCTGCGCGAGGCGGCAAAAATCCCCGGTGTATATGTTCCGTCCCTCTACGATATTTTCTATAACGACGACGGCACGCTCAAAGAAGTAAAGCCGAAGGACGGCGCACCCGAAAAAGTCGTTAAGCGCGTTATAAGCGACCTCGACAAGGTTGCTTATCCCAAAAGCTTTGTCGTGCCGTTTATCGACGTCGTTCACGACAGAGTGACGCACGAAATTTTCCGCGGCTGCATACGCGGCTGCCGATTCTGTCAGGCGGGTTTTATTTACCGTCCGATAAGAGAAAAACAGCCCGACACGATAAACGAACAGTGCAAGGAGCTTATAAAAAGCACGGGATACGACGAAATATCTCTCTGTTCGCTTTCAAGCTCCGACTATACTCATATCGAGGAGCTGCTCACAAAGCTGCTCGAATGGACGCCCGAAGCGAAAGTGAATATTGCGCTGCCGTCGCTGCGTATCGACAATTTTTCCGAAGAACTGATGCAGAAGCTGCTCAGCGTTCGCCGCTCGGGTCTTACGTTTGCGCCCGAAGCGGGTACTCAGCGCATGCGTGACGTTATAAACAAAAACATTACCGAGGACGAGATACTGTCCACCTCGCGCACCGCATTCGCGGGCGGATACAGTGCGGTGAAGCTCTATTTTATGATAGGACTCCCGACCGAGACGGACGAAGACGTTGAGGGCATCGGCATTCTTGCCAAAAAAGTCGTGGACGAGTTTTATGCGTGTCCCGACCGACCGAAAGGACGCGGTGTGACCGTGGGCGCGAGCGCGTCGAGTTTTGTGCCGAAGCCGTTTACGCCGTTCCAGTGGGAGAGGCAGGCTACGCCGGAGGAATTGAAAGCAAAGCAGGAGCATCTCAAGGCTACCGTTCCGTCAAAGAAGATTTCGCTTGCGTTTCATGACATTTCGACTTCGTTTCTTGAGGGTGTTTTGGCGCGCGGCGACCGCCGACTTTCCGAGGTTATTGAGCTTGCATGGCGCAAAGGCTGCCGCTTTGACAGCTGGGGCGAATTTTTCAAATTCGACGTGTGGCGGCAGGTATTTGACGAGTTGGGTGTCGACCCCGCTTTCTATGCGAACCGCCGCCGCCCGTTCGACGAGGTTTTGCCGTGGGATCACATAGATTTCGGTATTTCAAAGCAGTTTCTTGTGCGCGAGGCAAAAAAAGCGTATGAAGCAAAAACCACGCCGCACTGCCGTGTTCAGTGCGCAGGCTGCGGCTCCAATAAGCTCAACGGGGGGAAATGCGAATGTTTGAAGTAAGACTTTGGCTTTCCAAACGGGGCAGAATCAAATATGTTTCGCACCTCGACATGTTCCGCCTGATGCAGCGTGCCGTGCGCCGCGCCGAGATACCGATTTGGTACACCGAGGGGTTTAATCCGCATCCGTACATATCGTTTTTGCTCGCGCTCTCTCTCGGTACGGAGGGACTGCGCGAACCCGTCGATATCCGCATAACGGACGGCATGACGCCGGAGGAGATAAAAGACAGGCTTAACGGCGTAATGCCCGAGGGTCTTACGGTTGAGGCGGTCATACTGCCCGTGAATAAGCCTGCCGCGATAGCGTTCGGTTCGTACCGTGTTTGTTACGGCGGCGCAATAGGCGAAAGCGAGCTTTTCGACGCTCTCACGTGCGGGGAGCTGACGTGCGAAAAAAGCGGCAAAAAAGGCAACAAAAAAGTTATCAAAACGGTTAATGTGAGCGAACACATAAAAAGCTTTGAGATACACTCGGAGAACGGAAAAACCGTACTTGACGTTGTGCTGCCCGCAGGCAGTGTGTTTAATCTCAATCCGCAGCAGCTTACGAGTGCGCTGTCCTCGAGAACGGGACGCGAACTGACGGCTGAACGTGTGATAAGACTCGGACTCCTTACGGAGGAGCTTAAACCGTTTGAATGATTTTTTATATGCCGTGCGAAAGGAAAAAAATTGTCGTGGAGGGATGAGCGGTGAAAAAAGCGATAGTTTTTGCCGGCGGCGGTTCAAAGGGTGCGTATCAGATAGGTGTCTGGAAGGCACTCAACGAGCTTGACGAGAGCTTCGATATTGCGACGGGAACATCCATAGGTGCGGTGAATGCCGCCTTTTACGTGCAGCGCGACTACGGTGCGGCGGAGGAGATGTGGTCAAATCTCGACGTGTCGAGCGTAATGGTGAACGGTATAAATTTCGAAAAGTCGTTCGAGGCGATTTTCGGTCAAAGAGATCAGCTTATACCGTTCATAAAAACGTATGTCAACAAAAAAGGCGCGGATGTCACGCCGTTTCTCGATAAACTGAAATACTATTTTGACGCGGACAAATTTTTCGGTTCCGATATCGACTACGGACTTATTACCGTGAAATACCCGTCTTTCGAGCCGCGCGAGGTTATCAAAACACAGATGACCGACCGCGAAAACGCATGGCAGTGGATAGCCGCGTCCGCTGCAGCTTTCCCCGTGTTCCCCGCATTTGAAATCGACGGACAGGAATACGTCGACGGCGGTTATTTTGACAATATTCCCGTTGCGACGGCTTTTAAGCTCGGAGCGGAGCGCGTTACGGTTATCGACCTGAAGCCAGACCGTGTTCATATGGGTTATATCCGCCATCCGTGGATACATTATATAAAGCCGTCAAGAGATCTCGGAACGTTTCTTAATTTTGAAAAAGACGCGCTGAATTTTTCGATGACGCTCGGCTACAACGACTGCATGAAAGAGTACGGCAGATTTTACGGCGACACATACACGTTTGAGCCGGATATCGAGTCCGAAAAACTGACGCGCGCAGCCGATGAATTTACGGCACTGATGACCGAAACGGAAGCGAAATACGATTTTTCGGGCAGTGTGCATTTGCAGCGGGTGAACAAGCTCGAAGGCTGCTCATATATTCTTGCGGAAATTGCGAAAAAAGAGCGGCCGAGTGAGCTTGACATGTTTTTTGCCGCTCTCGAATGCTTTATGTCGCGGCTCGGTTACGACGAAAATGTGAATTATAAGCTCGGTGAGCTGCTTTTTACGCTTAAGTCACGTGTGGACGGACTTTTTCCGCTGCTGGAATACGACACCGATACGGCATTTGAAACGGTTGCGCGGTTTTTTGAGCCTGTAAAGTCCGAAGAAGTGCTAAAACTCAGGCAATACGACAAAACGCGGATGAACATTATATATACGTCTGCGGTGCGCGCGCTGCAGCGATGCAATTTCTGATAGGGAAAGAGGAAGTAAAAATGCTCTCAAAGGTAAACAGCGTCGGTATTTTCGGTCTGCATACATTTCCGGTTGAAACGGAGGTCTTTATCTCGCAGGGTAAATACCGCTTTGATATCGTCGGTCTTCCCGATGTTGCCGTAAACGAGGCAAAGGAGCGTGTGAGGGCAGCCGTAAAAAACAGCGGATTCGGCTTTTCGGGGAATCATATTACGGTGAATCTTGCGCCAGCCGATGTTAAAAAGGAAGGCTCGCTCTACGATCTTCCGATTTTTATCGCGATAATTTATTCTCTGCGCAAGCCGTCTCCCGACCTGTCGGACTGCGCCTTTATAGGTGAGCTGTCGCTTTCGGGCGATGTTCGCGCGGTAAACGGTGTGCTGCCTATGGTGCTTGAAGCGCGTGCGGCAGGCATAAAAAGAATGTTTGTGCCGTTTGCAAACGTCTCGGAGGCATCCGTTGCCGACGGCATAGACGTTTACGGTGTAAAGCACGTAAAGCAGCTCACGGCATATCTTGAAAACAGGGATTACGGCGAATGGGAGGAGCTCGTTCCCGTCGAAAAGCTGCAGTATGTCCCTGCCACGGCTGCGGAAACGATGCTCGATTTTTCCGATGTCAAGGGCCAGCATGCGGCAAAACGCGCTCTTGAGGTGGCTGCCGCAGGCGGGCACAACTTCCTTATGGTAGGGCCTCCCGGTTCGGGCAAAAGCATGCTTGCCAAGCGCATTCCGGGTATTTTGCCCGATATGACGTTTGAGGAATCGCTCGAAACCACGAAAATATACTCTATCGCAGGACTTTTGAACAGGAACGAGGGACTTGTCAGGAGCCGACCGTTCCGTTCGCCGCATCATACCGTTTCGACTGCCGGTCTTTCGGGCGGCGGCACCGTGCCGCGTCCGGGGGAGCTGTCGCTTGCCCATAACGGTGTGCTGTTTCTCGACGAAATGCCGGAATTTTCGCGCTCCGCAATGGAAGTCATGCGTCAGCCCATCGAGGACGGAAAAATAACTATTTCGCGTGTGGCGGGTACGCTCTCTTATCCGTGCTCGGTTATGCTCGTCGCTGCGATGAATCCCTGTCCGTGCGGTTATCTCGGGCATCCCACGCATCGCTGTACCTGTTCGCCGCAGATTGCGGAAAAATATGTTTCGCGTGTGTCGGGTCCTTTGCTTGACAGAATTGATATTCAGGTCGAGGTTCCTCCCGTGAATTTTGACGAGCTGACGGGCAGGAACACCGCCGAGGAATGTTCAGCCGACATAAAGGCGCGTGTTAACAGGGCGCGGCAGATTCAGTCAAAACGCTTTGAGGGAACCTCCACTACCTGCAATGCGAAAATGACGCCCGCGCAGACACGTGAGTTTTGTGTCATGTCGCCTGTCGCAAAGGCACTGCTCAAAAGTGCGTTTGACGGGTTGGGACTGTCGGCGAGAGCGTATGACAAAATACTGCGCGTGTCAAGAACCATAGCGGATCTCGACGGCAGCGACACAATAGATATTAAGCATATTACCGAGGCTGTCCGTTATCGCAGTTACGACAGAAAAAGAGCGATTCCCGATTGATTAAGAAAGGAATAATCTTTATGAAAATTTGTGTTTTCGGTGCTTCGGGTACCGAGCTTGACAGAACCTATATCGACGCAGTGGAAAATCTCGGCGAAAAACTTGCCGTCCGCGGACATTCCCTCATCTTCGGCGGCGGCACGAACGGACTCATGGGGGCGGCTGCGCGCGGCTTCAAAAAAGGCGGCGGGCATATAACCGGCGTTGCGCCGCGTTTCTTTGATGTTCCCGGAATTTTGTACAAAGAATGCGATGAATTTGTCTATCCCGACTCGATGCGCGACAGAAAAAAATACATGGAGGACAACGCCGACGCTTTTATCGTTGTGCCCGGCGGCATCGGTACATACGAGGAGTTTTTTGAGGTGCTTACCCTCAAGCAGCTTGCACGTCACGCAAAGCCGATTGCGCTTTTTAACATAAACGGCTTTTTTGATACTCTCAATTCGCTGGTGGAAAAAAATATACGCGACGGCTTTGTCCGTCCTCAGACGGCGGAGCTTTACGTTACGTCCGCCGACGGCGAAAAAATCATAAGCTTCATCGAAAACGACAAAACCGATATCGAGTCAATAAAATTCCACGACTGATGCGGGTTCATATCCGTGCGGCAAAGACAAAATAAAAAATTCTAATGATATTTAATTAAAATTGTGCAATCGTTTTTTGGCGAATATGACCTAAAGCGATTGCATTTTTTATACAACAGTGCTAATATATATGAAATATCCGAAACACGGAGTAAGCTATGACAAAACAGGAATGGAAAAAAATAAGAGGTTCAAAGGAAGCTCCGGATCAGATAATGCTTTCGCTAAACGGCGACGCGTCGGAGCGCATGACCGTGCGTTGGCGCACATGCGCCGATGTCGGGATCGGCTTTGTGCTGTACCGCAGGACAGGCACCTGTGAACCGTGGAAAAAAGCGGAATCCGAAGTCAATTATTTCGAAACGGACGTTGACGCGAGCAATTTCCATTTCGCGGATATGACGGGACTTGAACCCGACACAAAATACGAGTATACCGTGGGAAACGAATCGTATCGCAGTAAGGTTTATACTTTCAAGTCTGCGCGGCGCGATTTTGACAAGTTTTCTTTCCTGTGCATTTCCGATATACAGACGGGCGGAGCCGAACCGCCCGCAGACTACAGACCGATGGGCAAGGCGCTTAAAAAGCTGCTTGAAGCTCATCCCGAGTGTGAATTTATCCTTACTGCGGGCGACAACACAAATTGCGGTCAGACCGATGTGCAGTGGACGGGACTTATGGAGGGACTCGAAGGGATTTCGGAGAGTATTCCGATAATGTTTTGCATGGGCAATCATGACGACATGGGATTTGAGGATTATTTCACTCTTACGGGGAAATATTATTCCGAGCACGCGACCTATTTTACAAATCAGCTTTACGGATCGTATGCTCACAACGGTCCTGCCGATTGGCTCGTTGCGAATTATGCCTTCGACTACGGCAACGCGCATTTTGCGGTGACGGGCACGAGCGGCTTTGAATTTATAAACGAATGGCTTATAAAAGATGCCGAAAACAGTAAAAAAACGTGGAAATTCGGCGTGCATCATTTTCCCGTCTGTTATTCGGGACCGTCTATCGAGTGCGAAGACACATACCCCGCTCTGCGCGACGGAATGGAAAAGCTTGATGTTGTATTTTCGGGTCACGAGCATTCTTTTGCACGTTCTTACCCCCGTCGACACGACGGACTGTACGACAAGCCGTCTGAGGGCACGGTGCATTATAATCTCGGCAGCGGCAACCGCAACCCGCCCGGAACGCGTGTCGTGCCCAAGGTATGGAATGCAAAGACTTATAATCACGAGGAAGACCTGTCGATGTACTGTATTGCAGATATCGACGGCGAAACGCTTACTCTCACTTCTTTCGTCGAGGACGGCAGAACGGTCGACAGATGCATTATAGATAAGAAAAATAATGAGATTTTCCCGTGCGAGTGCGCTCCGCGCTACAACCGTCCGCGTCTTAAATTTAAGGGCTACGACCTCGGCATATGCAACGAGCACACTTTGCCCGTATGTAAAAACGGCGTGTGGTATATCGCGCCGGGACAGCTTATAAATTTCATCGGCGGCGATGCGGTTCGTACCGAGGGAAAAATAAAAGTCTGCGTTTACGGCAGGACTGCGGAGTTCGCCGAAGACAGCGATATCATGCTTGCAAACGGCGAAGAAACAAAAATGACCGCACCGTGTCTCCGTCTTAATGAGGGACAGCTTTATGTTCCCGCCGATGATTTTTGCAAGCCGCTGCGCATGCATGCGCTTTACTTTGCTCACAACAATTTTATTTCGATAGAGAGCGAGACGGAAGCGCGTCCCGTTCCATGTCAACCATAACAGGAGGTTTTTATATTATGCGACAGATTAACCGTTCCGAAAAGCTTCAGCTTGTCCATTCGGACATCAGAGGACCCGTGTTTGTCGAGTCCAACCGTATGCGTGCCGAGGGAATCGACGTTATGCGTCTTAACACGGGTAACCCGGCAACGTTCGGCTTCAAGATGCCCGATTCCGTCCGCAATGCGCTGCTTGAAAATGCAGACAAGGCGGTGGCTTACTGCGACCTTAAGGGTATGCCCGATGCGCGTGAAGCGATTTGTGAATATCACAAAAGCAAGGGCATCAAGGGAGTTACTCCCGACGATATTTTTATCGGAAACGGCGTAAGCGAGCTTGTTACAATGACGCTTACCGCGCTGCTCAATTACGGAGATGAAATTCTCGTTCCCGCTCCCGATTATTCGCTTTGGACAAATTCCGTCTATATCGCCGGCGCAAAACCGGTTCACTATGTTTGTGACGAATCGAATCACTGGTACCCCGACCCCGACGACATCCGCTCAAAGATAACCGACAAAACAAAAGCCATCGTTCTTATTAACCCCAATAACCCCACGGGCGCGGTTTATCCGAAGGAGCTTTTGGAGCAGATAATAGAAATTGCAAGACAGCATCAGCTTGTCGTGCTTTCCGATGAAATTTACGACCGCCTTGTTATGGACGGCGTTGAGCATATATCCACCGCGTCACTCTGTGACGATCTGCTCTGTATTACCTACAACGGACTTTCAAAATCGCACATTGTCTGCGGATTCCGCTGCGGTTGGATGGCAGTGAGCGGCGCAAAAAAAGATGCCGCCGATTTTATTGCGGGACTTGTGGCTCTGTCCGCAATGCGCCTGTGCGCGAACGCTCTTATGCAGCTTGTTATCCCCGCCGCGCTTGCGGATCCCGAATCCACAAAGGCTATGATTGTACCCGGCGGACGGCTCTACGAGCAGCGCGAAGCCTGCTGCCGCGAGCTTGACAAAATAGACGGCATTTCATACGTCAAGAACCATGCCGCATTTTATATTTTCCCGAAGCTTGATGTCGAAAAATTCAATATTACGGACGACCAGCAGTTTGCCATGGATTTTCTGCACGCAAAGCATGTTATGATAATCCCCGGCAGAGGATTCAACTGGAAAGAGCCTGACCATTTCCGCATAGTGATGCTGCCGAAAGCGGAGGATATGGCGCGCGCGATGCGTGACCTCGGCGACTTCCTTTCCGACTACCGTCAGAAGTAATATAATGTATATAATAATAAAGGAACTTCGTGTGTATGCTTATCACGGTGTGCATCCGGAGGAAAAGGCGCAGGGACAAAATTTTATTTTGGATATATCATGCCTTGTTTCGGATGAACGCGCATGTGCCGACGACAGAGTGGAAAGCACGGTCAGCTACTCGGACGTTGCAAAAAAAGCCGTCGAAGTTTTTACGTCTCATAAGCATGACCTTATCGAAGCCGCCGCAAGCGACGTTGCAGAAGCCGTGCTCGTGTCTTTTCCTCTTATCGACACGGTCGATGTAACGGTGAAAAAACCCGACGCACCCGTCAAAGCCGACTTTGACTGTATGGCGGTGTCGCTTCGCCGCGAGCGCATAAAAACGGATACGCGGAAAAAACGCGCATTAAAAAAAGCCTACCTTGCCCTCGGCTCTAATATCGGTGACGGCGAAAAAAATATTTCGCGCGCTTATGACGCGCTGAACGCAGTCCCCGGAGTTGCAGTAACAAAAAAATCGAAATTTTATACTACGGCTCCGTGGGGATATACCGAACAGGCTGATTTTACGAATGCATGCTGTGAAATCGAAACTTCACTGTCCCCCGAAGCGCTTCTCGGTGCCTGCCTCGGCATTGAAGCGGCAATGGGGCGCGTCCGCGAGTTTAAAAACGGTCCGCGCATAATCGACATTGACGTTATTATGTATGAGAATGAAACGAGAAATACGGATGAATTAAAGCTGCCGCACCCGTTTTTCTCCGAACGCGATTTTGTTTTGCGTCCGCTTCTTGACGTTTCGAACGACGGCAGCGTACTCGGTTTTGATGTCCGTGCCGCTCTCGGCAAACTCGATGCATGCGATTGAAATTGTGTATAATGTGTTCCGTTTCCCGAACCGATGCAGTATGTTGTATTCGGTTCGGGAAACTTGTTTTTTGTGTTTTTCTATCGCCGCCCGCGAAACACCCGGCGTCGTTGTTTAAACGCAAAAAAAGTTGGAAAAACCTGTTGACAAAACGCAAAATTCGGAGTATTATATGCAGGCACTTGAGAGAGCGACAGACATACGGCGTGCGGAAGGCAGCGATGGTGAGCGGCTCTCGAGGGGCGAAAAAACTTCAAAAAAGTACTTGACATGACGGCATTGAAAATGATATAATGTTCGAGCACTTGTGAAGTGCGGAGTTAAGTTCGGCAGATACGGACAAAAACTTCCGAAAAATAAACAAAAAAGTTCTTGACAAGAGTGTATAAATGTGATAATATAACAAGGCACTCAAAAACGAGAGCGAAACAACGGACCTTGAAAATTAAACAACGATAAATTAAGAAACCCTTGAAGATTTATTTGAGTAAAATTTTACTCCTGTAAATTCGGAATAGAAATATTCTGTTTTTTCAAATTACGTCAGAAGACGTTTAAGAGCGAACAAGTTCTTAAAAAATGATTTATACAGGCTTCGGTCTGAATAGATACAATTTTTTAGAGAGTTTGATCCTGGCTCAGGACGAACGCTGGCGGCGTGCCTAACACATGCAAGTCGA
>CAVFAD010000035.1:0-19262 GCA_963620305.1 Bacteroidaceae bacterium
GCGCTATATTGTCGGACGGATCGGAAAAACGTTCGTTTATGAGAGCATCGTACGCAGAAAAAATAAGCGACAGCTCCTTTGCCTTTTTTCCTGCGCTGCCTGTGTGAATCCTGCCGAGCGTTTCGGCGGATGCTCCCGCCTGCTTCAGCTCGTCGTAAACGGAAAGAAGCTCGTTGACGGTCGAAAGACGTGCCCCGTGACGCATAAAAATTTCAAGGGATTCCTTTACGGAGTCCGCAGCAATGCTCATGACCACCGCTCTTGCCGCAGTCTCTGCCTGCGGCTTTCTGCGCAGACCGTTCTCTTCAAGCGTTTCGCAGACAAAGCGTTCGAGTCCCGTAACGCAAAGCGTGTCCGAATCGCGTTCGCCCAAAGAAAACAGCAGCTCCCTGTCGCGGTTGAATGCCGATTGCTCCGGCACGACAAGATAAACTTTTTTGCCGCATGAAAGAAAGGAAAGCATCTCTTTTTCGAGCTGCTTTTTCTTTCTGCGTGTATCCGTTCCCGTTAAAAAGGTAAGCAAAAAGCATCAATCCTTATTCTTGATAACTCCATTTTAACAGAATTACGGTGTCATTTAAAGTACTTTGCCGCAGCGGCATTACTTTTTTTGCTCAAAAAATACAAAAAGTCCTCCTCAGATACAAATACGACATGTTTTTCATGGCGAAAGACTTCACGTAAAAGCTGAAGCGAAGGCTCCGACAACCCCCTGTCAACACACAAAATTTTCATCTGCCCGATACCGCCCGCCGCGGAATACACCGAGAGATAATAGCTTATCACGGCTGCCGGCGATTTCATTTCGCCGTCAAGCATTATGACCGTCACGGCTTTTTCTCCGCAGCGCGGACGAACGGCAAGCAGCAGAATACGGTTGAAAACGGCGCACAGACCCACCGCAAAGAGAATCGCCGCGACGGCAAAAGCCGTATTTTTAAGCAGCTCCATTTTTTCCGTCACCTCCCGTTTACAGTATATTCATCCGAAAAAGGCACGTGATGACAAATTTTTGATATTTTTATTAAAATACTCGGTATTGAAAATAACGGTAAATAGTTATAAAATATGTGCAGACGGCATGAGCCGTTTTACAGAAAATAAACAAAACATGAGGTGTGAACTTATGAATAAGATCGGAGTTGTCGTTGTCGGTTACGGCGGCATGGGCGGATTCCACGTTAACGAATTGCTCGAAATGGACAAATTTGAGCTTCTCGGAATTTACGATATAAAAGAGGAAAGACGCAAGGCTGCCGAAGAAAAGGGCATTCATGCCTACGGCTCTTTTGAAGAAGTGCTTGCGGACGAAAGAGTTGAGCTTATTACGTGCGCCGCTTATAACGACTGCCACAAGGAAATTGTCATCAAGGCTCTTGAAGCGGGCAAAAACGTAATTTCCGAAAAGCCCGTCACGCTGTGCTCCGCCGACCTTGAAGAAATGATAGCGGCAGCGGAAAAATCGGGCAAGCTGTTCACCGTTCACCAGAACAGACGCTGGGATAACGACTACAGAACAATAAAGAATATCTACGACAAAAACGAACTCGGAAAGGTTCATCAGATTGACTCGAGAGTTTACGGCTCCCGCGGTATTCCCGGCGACTGGCGCAGCGAAAAAGAGCACGGCGGCGGAATGGTTCTTGACTGGGGCGTACATCTTCTCGACCAGATACTTATGCTTAACGAGCACAAGCGTCTTACTTCGGTATATGCAACGCTTACTCACGTAACAAACGAAGAAGTTGACGACGGCTTCAGAGCGGTCCTGAAGTTTGAGGACGGTCCCGAATGTCTTGTAGAGGTTTTCACAAATAACTTTATTGAGCCTTCGCGTTGGTATATGACAGGCGAAAACGGCACGGCGTTAGTCGAAAGCTGGGAGCTTGAGGGCAAAATCGTTAAAATCAAGGACTGGGAAAAAATCGACGCAGTGCCCATTCGCGCAGGCGCGGGCATCACAAAGACAATGGCTCCGAGAACCGACGAAACCATAAAGGAATTTCCGCTTGAGAAAATTCAGGTTCGCTGGTCGGAATACTATGACAACATTTACGACGTTATCCGTAACGGCGCGGCTCCGATCGTCACTCTCGATCAGCAGCGCAGACTCATGAAACTCATGGAGGCGGTTTTTGAGTCCGCAGCGAAGAATCAGGTTGTTTCCTTTGAATAATACGTTTTCTTCGGTTTTAGAGCGTTTCTGACAAAACCGAAGTTTTGAACGGTTTTCTTTATACGTGTGCGGCACCGTTTTCCGATTTCGGCAGGGTGCCGCAGCTCGGTTTGACACAGATATCACCGCTTTACATGAAAAGCATTCGTTTACACATCGTTCGGCTTCGGCAGATGTGTACGCGAATGCTTATTTTTCGGAGAATGCAAAAACATGTCGGTTTTGACCGACCGATTTTTACCGATACCGCAATAATGCTGCCGGAAATAAGCCTAAGGTTCGCGGCGGACGTTTTTTGATGTCCGATTCGAATTTTAAGACGGATAAAGCAACCGTTCCCGACCGAGGGAATACAGAGGGAATTTTAAAAAGTTTTTAAAAAAATAAAGTACTTTTTGTTTTTATTCGGTATATAACAGTCGAAAGCTATTTTTTTTTCGGGCGGAGGTGTGCGGCATGCGTTTCAGTGACGATTTTCTTGCAGAGCTGCGATCGCGCATTGACATAGAGGAGCTTATCTCCAAATACACCGAAATACGTCACCGCGGGACACGTACACCCGTTGCGCTGTGCCCGTTTCACACCGAAAAAACTCCGAGCTTCGTCATTTATCGCGATACGCAGTCTTACTATTGCTTCGGCTGCGGCGCGGGCGGGGACGCCATCAATTTTGTTAGGAACATAGAGCGTCTTGATTTTACCGATGCCGTAAAGTATCTCTGCGAAAAGGCAGGCATGAGCATGCCTGCGGACGGTGAGGACGATGCCCGTATATCCATGCGGCGCAGATGCTGTGAGGCTAACCGTGAAGCCGCACGGTTTTATCACACGTGCCTGTCTTTGCCGGAAGCGGCTGCCGCCGCCGAATACATAAAAAAGCGGAATCTGCTGCCCGAGACGGTTACAAAATTCGGATTGGGGTACGCGCCTGACAGGTGGGATGCGCTTTTGAAGCATCTGAAGAAAAAAGGTTTTTCGGAAAGCGAGCTTGTGTCGTTTGACCTCGCACGGAAAACGAAAAACGGCGGCACTGTGGATTCGTTCAGGAACAGACTTATTTTTCCGATAATCGACCTGCGAGGCAATGTTATCGCTTTCGGCGGACGCGTTCTTGATGACTCAAAGCCGAAATATCTTAACTCGTCCGATACTCCCGTGTACCGTAAGGGACAGGGTATTTATGCGCTGAATTTCGCAAAAAACAACAGCGGACGGCAGCTGATTCTCTGCGAGGGATACATGGATGTCATCGCGATGCATCAGGCGGGTTTTACAAATGCCGTGGCGGGACTCGGCACTGCGTTTACCGGTGAACAGATAAACCTCTTGTCGCGCTACTGCGACGAACTGTTTCTGTCATTCGATTCGGACGAAGCGGGGCGCAGAGCTACCGAACGCGCACTGAGGATGCTGAAAAATGCGCCTATGAAAATAAAGGTGCTCGACTATTCGGGCGAGGGAAAGGATCCGGACGAGGTTATAAAAGAGCACGGACGCGAGCGCATGCAAAAGGTCATTTCATCCGCCGATAACGATACCGAATTTTCACTGAAGCGTGTGCGTAAGAAGTATGATATTTCGTCCGATGACGGACGGCTCGGTTATCTCAACGAGGCTGTCGAAATTCTTGCCGATATAGCAAACGCCATGGAGCGTGACATTTACACTTCGCGTCTTGCATCGGAGCTTTCCGTTTCGGTCGATTCCGTTAAGGCGCAGACGGCAAAGGCGCGCAAACGTGAGCGGCGCAGAGAGTCAACGGCGGAATTTGAAAACGCCGCAAGGGCGGCTGCGGGTGAAGACGCAAAAATTAAAAATCCCGACCGAACAAAATATCCGAGAGCGGCACGTGCGGAGGAATTTTTGCTTGCCGCGCTCATAAAAAATCCCGATTACCTGAAAAAACTGTCCTCGCGGCTGTCTGCGGATTTGTTCGTCACACCGTACAACAGACGTTTTTTTGAGGATATTTCACAGCGGATAACGTCGGGCAGAAGTCTTGATATCTCGGCATTCGGCAACAATGCGGAGAACGACGATATCTCGTATATCTCATACTTGTTTACGCTCGGAAAATTTACGGATGAGAATCCGCAGGGGTGCGAGCAGTGCATTCAAACGCTTCTTGCCGAAAAGGAAAAGCTGTCGCAGCCGCAGACGGTGCGCGGACTTTCCGATGACGATTGGCTTAAGGCAATGGAAGCAAAACGCAAAAAGCAGCAATAAAAGAAAGGATAGTGCAAAGAAAGATATGGATAAAAAAACCGCTATCAATCATCTTATAGAAAAAGGCAAAACCTCGGGAAAGCTGTCCACGCAGGACATTGATTCGCTTATTATCGAATACGATTTCGAAATAGACGAGCTGGACAAGCTGTATGAGCTTATCGAGCAGAACGGCATAGAGGTCGCCGACGATATGTCGGAAACGGCACTCGATGCGCTGAGCTTCGATTCCGATATTGCAAAGGCTTACGACACGGGTGAAGACAGCAAAAACCTTGCAATGGACGACCCCGTCAAGGTGTATCTTAAAGAAATAGGCAAAATTCCGCTTCTTTCGCCCGAAGAAGAAATAGACCTTGCCATGCGCATAGGACAGAATGACAAGGCGGCAAAGCACCGTCTCGAAGAAGCAAATCTGCGTCTTGTCGTCAGTATCGCAAAAAAATATTCGGGCAGGGGTATGCAGTTTCTTGACCTTATTCAGGAGGGCAACCTCGGTCTTATCAAGGCGGTCGAAAAATTCGACTACACAAAAGGCTTCAAATTTTCAACATACGCCACGTGGTGGATACGTCAGGCGATAACGAGAGCGATTGCGGATCAGGCGCGTACCATTCGTATTCCCGTGCACATGGTGGAAACGATCAACAAGGTCAAAAAGGCAAATTCGCAGCTGCTGCACCAGTACGGCAAAGAACCGACCGCCGATGAAATAGCTGCACTTCTCGACATGCCTGCCGAAAAGGTGCGTGAAATTATCAGAGTTTCGCAGGAACCCGTTTCACTCGAAACACCGATAGGCGAGGAGGAGGACAGTCATCTCGGCGATTTTATACCCGATGAAGATGCAACCGCTCCCGTTGACGCGGCAAGTCAGACGCTGCTCAAGGAGGAGATTGCCAATGCGCTGAGCACGCTCACTCCGCGTGAAGCAAAGGTGCTTGCGCTGCGCTTCGGTCTTGAGGACGGTCATCCCCGCACGCTTGAGGAGGTCGGCAAGGAGTTTAACGTAACGCGCGAACGCATTCGCCAGATTGAAGCAAAGGCTCTGCGTAAGCTCCGCCATCCTAACAGGAGCAAGCGGCTGAGAGATTTTGTCTGATAAATAAAACGGGAGAAAACATTATGGAAAGAGTCAGGAAAGCGTTCTGCGCCGCCCTTGCGGTGCTTATGATATCGGCTTCGTTCGCATTTGCGTCCTGCGGCGCCGACGGCGGGACGGATACGACCGCCGAAAAGAATGCTGCGGCATTTGAAGTAAAAACGAATGCCGACGGCAGTGCCGTTACCGATACCGACGGAAAAGAAGTAACAGAGCAAGTCGGCGAAAGCTCAGCCGACGGACAGGGTGCAGATGCCAATGTCAGCACACAGTCCGCAAAGGACGCACCGCAGTTTGTGCTGTCTTCGGCAAAAAAAGAATACGCGGCAGGTGAAGACGTGACCGTCACCGTGACGCTTAACAACGCTCCGCTTACTGCATGCTTTGATTTTTATGTGCTGACCGAGGACGGTGCGGTGTACGGTAAAATTTCCGAAGCGTCTGTCTCCGATATGCAGATAGCGGGCGACGGAGCGGAGGGTGTCTGCCGCATAATGGGCATGACCGCGACAACGGTCGATATCGACCGAGTAAAAATCGCCGACATTACGTTTACCGTTTCCGCCGATGCCAAATCGGGCGACGTTATAACCTTTACGGGCAGTACGAAGGATTTTGACGTGGGACGCGACGGCAGCGGCGCAAAAACCGACAGCGTAACCGCGAAAATGACCGACCCCACGCTGAAAATTACGGTAAAATAAATAAACAAAAAAACGGACGGAACGCGGCGCTTGTGCGGAGTTGTTCCGTCCGCGCTGTTTTGTGCTGCCCGAAATTTATGGGTGTACGGATTTTAAACCTGCTCTTTTCTTGTTTATAATTGTTTATATCCGTAAACGTAAAACCGCAGCCGATTTAAGCTGACGGGAGTCGAACCCATGCCGCCCGTTCGCTTAAGAAATTATTAAAACAGGGCGAAATGTTGAAATTATTGTTCGGATATGCTAATATTTGTATGTATAAAAAACATGCATGAGGAGAGTGGCGATATGGTCGGCTGGCTTGTTGTGTTTGCTGCGTTTTTGTTTGTTTCGCTTTTTGTTTTCAAAGAACGAAAAACGAAGAAGTTGTCGTGTATTTTGCTCGGCGCAATACTTCTTGTTGAGATTTTCGTAATGAATTTCAACGCCGTGCGTGCGCTTTTTCAAAAAGAAGAGGTCTTTTCCGTTTCCGTCGCAGATGAAAAAGTGTCGGTATACGGCAATGATTCCGCTGTTGAGGGCGGTGCTGCCGTCACAAAGACGGACGGGAGCGAAATGTATGTCACCGTCGACGGTTTGGATTGCCGTGTCGTGTCCGTGACACCCGTGCTCAATTCGTACGGCAGGTACCGTGCGGCTTCGGCAAAGGTTACGCTTTTTGCGGCGGACGATTCCTACAGTGAGTCATTCCGTCCCATAACTGCGGAAAAAACCGTTTCGCCTACCGCAGAACCCAAAGTTCTGCCCGTTGAACTGACGGGCAATTGCCGCAAATTCAAAATTTCCGTTGCTTCTGCGGCGGGTACGGCTGTAGAGGTAACGGAACTGAAATTTAACGAAAAAATTCCGTTTGCCTTTTCCGTTTGGAGACTTATTGCCGCCGTATCGGCGGTATGGGGACTGTATGCCCTTATTATGCTGCCCGTGATGCGAAAAAAATATTCCGACGGACGGGAGACGTTCCGCAAATATACAAAGGTCATAATCGCGGTGTCGGTGATGCTGTGCATCGCGCTTTCATTTGCCGCACGTATCGACGATTACGGCAATTATCCGATCGATTTCAGCAAAACGGACGGCAATCAAATGACAAAGGAGCTTGTGGACGCGTTCGAAAGCGGTCATTTGTACCTTGCCGAAGCTCCGTCCGACGAGCTTTTGTCGCTTGACAATCCCTACGACTGGTCGCAGCGCAGCAAGGCGGGTGTTACCGCAAGCTGGGATCATCTGCTTTATGAGGGTAAGTACTATTCGTATTACGGTATTGCGCCCGTACTGCTGCTGTTTTTACCCTTCCACGCGATAACGGGAGTGTATTTTGCAAGCGTTTTGGCTGTGCTGCTGTTTTCAATCGTCGGTGTCGTGTTTCTCATTCTGCTTTTCAGGGAATACGCGGAACGTTTCTGCAAAAACATCACGCTCGGCATGCTTGTTTCCGCGCTGCTGATAATTGTATTCTCGTCGGGAATATGGTACTCGCTTTGTTATTCCAATTTCTACGAAATAGCGCAGAGCGCAGGCTTTATGTTCACCTGCGGCGGGTTTTATTTCCTGCTCCGCTCAAATGTCGCGGGCGGCGGTAAAATTCGCAAGCCGTCGCTTGCGTGGTCGTCGGCGTTTATGTCGCTTGCGGTGCTGTCGCGTCCGACGCTTGCGCTTTACTGTGTGACCGCGCTCGTGTTTATTTGGTTCGGACTCAAAAAGAACATGTCCGACAACGGTGAAAAGATGCTGTCAAAGGGCAGCATAAAGTATCTCTGCTGCGCGCTTATTCCGTATGCGGTGTTCGGCGGACTGCAGTGCGCGTATAATTTCGCGCGTTTCGGTTCCCCTCTCGACTTCGGTATTCAGTATTCGCTCACTATAAACGACTTCACACGGTCGCAGTTTTATGCGGATTTCTTTAATATTTCATTCCATAATTTCATTCTTGCGTTTCCCGTTATAAAGTCTTCATTTCCTTTTGTTTCCTCGAATTTTTCGAGGCTCGGCGCAAACGGTTACTACTTTATCGCGAACGAAAACGCGGTCGGTATATTCTGGCGCGCACTTACGTCGCTCGGTCTTTTCGGCATTGCACCCGCTTACAAAAAACTCAACCGCGACGAAAGACGCAAGCTGATGCTCCTTATGCTGCCCGTGAGCATTATAGCACCGCTGATTATAATCTTTTCGATTTGGGAGAGCGGCTACGGAGTGCGCTACTGCGCTGATTTTTCGTGGCAGATAATTCTCGGCGGGACAACGGTTTTGTTTATCATCTACGACCGTATTTGCGTTAATCAGACGAAGCGGCTGCTTCAGACACTGTTCCCGCTCGCGGCGCTGCTGTCGCTGACCGTTAATTTCGCGCTGCTGTACGAATATTGCGATTTTTCGGGATATCTGCGTGACGCTGCTCTCGCATTTGCCGATTCTCTTTCGCTCTTGTCGTGATTTCATGTAAAACATCCTTCGGAGGTGCTCTTATGGTTTTGTATGTAGTTGTGCCGTGTTACAATGAAGAAGAGGTTTTGCCCGAAACGGCACGGCGGCTTGAAGAAAAGCTGCGCGGCCTTATCTGCCGCGGCGAAATATCCGAAAACAGCCGTGTGCTGTTTGTAAACGACGGGTCGAAGGATGCAACCGCCGAGATTATTAAAAAGCTTCACAGTGAAAACAGCATGTTCGGCGGTGTGTTCCTCTCAAAAAACAGAGGTCATCAAAATGCGCTGCTTGCGGGATATATGACCGCAAGGGAAAAGTGCGACGTGTGCATCAGCATGGATGCAGATTTGCAGGACGATATAAATGCCGTGGACAGGATGCTTGAAAAATACCGCGAGGGCAACGACGTCGTGTACGGTGTTCGTTCCTCACGTGCCGTCGACAGTGCATTTAAGCGGTCGTCCGCGCATGCGTTTTATAAGCTGATGTCCGTTATGGGTGTCGAACTGGTGTATGACCATGCCGACTACCGTCTTATGAGCCGACGCGCACTCGAAGCTCTTTCCGATTACGGGGAAGTGAACCTGTTTCTGCGCGGAATTGTCCCGCTTGTCGGATTTAAGAGCGCGACGGTGGAATACGAGCGCGGCGAACGGTTCGCGGGTGAGTCCAAATATCCGCTCAAAAAAATGCTTGCGTTTGCGTTTGACGGAATCACGTCGTTTTCCGTTAAGCCGATACGGCTCATTTCCGTGCTCGGACTTTTGATTTTCCTTGCGGCAGCTGTTATGCTTGTCTATTCGCTCATCCGTCATTTTACCGGGAACACGGTCAGCGGCTGGACCTCGATTATGGTTTCGGTGTGGGCGCTCGGCGGCTTGCAGCTTTCCGCGCTCGGGGTAATAGGAGAGTACATAGGCAAAATTTATCTTGAATCAAAGCACCGTCCGCGCTACATTATAGAAAGCGTTCTGATTGACTGATAAAGCAACCTCACATATTATCTCCGCGATGTCCTGCGGCGGCGTTTTTTCGGTGCTGTATTTCTTTTGAGCGGCAGGTGCAATAAACAAAAAATAACCGACGCAGCGTGCCTTTATTGCACGGGGAGCGTCGGTTTTTCGGTTTTGTCTTTGCCGTTATGCGGCTGTGCCGCCGAACAGAGATTTTATTTTTTCGAATATCATTTTTATGAAAGCTATCAGCTTTTCGAAAAAGCCTGCGGCATTCGTGCCGTTTCCGCCGTTCGGGAAGTCATTGCCGCCGGGCTGACGTCCGTCCGTTGACGAGCCTGTCTGCGCCGTGAGTGCGGAAACCGTCGAACCGTTTGACGAAATCGTGTACTTTTCACCCGAAGCCATTTCGGGAGATGAGAAGATAAGATAAGAAACGTTGCAAGGAACGGATGCTGATACGAGCGTATTGCCCGATGAATCCGAAACGGTTACGGTGCTGCCCGCCGAAATGCGAGAGGACTGCTGTCCGCCGCCGAAGCCGCCCATGCCGCCCATGCCCGAGCTGCCGTAGGAGATGTAAGCCTGTGACGACGTGAGTTTTATGCCCATACCCGCGCTGCCGCCTGCAGCAAGCACCGTGCCGCCGGTTATGCTTACCGTTCCGTCCGCGTCAAGCGGTTCATTGTCGGCGGAGTTTGCCGTGAATACCTGAGTAAAGCCGCCTGATACCGTAAGCGTACCGTTGCTGTCGATGCCGTCGCCTGAAGTTGAATACATGACGAGTGTGCCGCCGGCTATCGTAATGTCGAATGCGTAATCAGTGAGATCGGAATTTGCCGCGTTCATGCAGTCGTCCTCGGACAGCACCGAAATGTTGCCCGCATTTACCGTAATGCTTGCCGCTTCTATTCCTTCGCAGCTCTTTTTAATGTTTATTACGGGCACGTCGCCGCCGAGAACGCCTATGTTCATCACAAGGTCGCAGTGAATGCCGTCGTCACCCGCCGACACCGTTATATTGCCGCTTTCGATGTTCAAAAGCTGTTCTGCGTTTATTGCGTCGTTTACGGCGGTGATGTCAAGCGTTGCGTCTTTGATCGTCAGTGATGCTTCGCCTTCGGCTTCGGTCGTTGCGCCCGACTTTATGCCGTTCTTGCCGTTTGCGTTTATTGTTATCGAACCCGTGCCGCATACGGTTACGGTTGAACCGTCTTTGCATTTTATTACGGCGTTTTCGGCATTCGCGTTGTCGGTGTAGGTTTCGTCGTTGTTCATTTCACTGTCGGTGAGTGTATTTTCCGTGCCGTCTGCCGCTATGATTGTGACTTCGGTCGATTTGTTGCACGCTATCGGCGCGGTGTCGGAGCTTGTGAGGTCAAGTCCGCTCAGCACGAGTGTTACACCGGTTGTTCCTTTTTTTACGGTAACGGAGCCGTCGGAGCATGTGCCCGTGAGAATGTATGTCCCCGCGGAATTGATTGTGAGAGCCGTACCCTTGATTTTGTATCCCGTGTAACTGCCGTCGTCGGCGGTTATTTCCGAATCCGAAAAAGTGAAAACCGTTGCGTTTCTCTCATCGTATTCCGCGGCTTTTGCGGTCGGCAAAAACAGCGGAAGGGCGCAGAGAATGAGAAGAAGTGACATAAATACGGATAAGACTTGTTTGCATTTCATAGTTGACCGTCTCCTTTTTTGTTTGCTGGCGTTATTGTAACCGCTGTTTTTAAAGACAAGCTAAAGGCAAAACACAAAATGTCTTTAGGTCGCCTTTAGCTATGAGAATTATATTGATTTTGTTTTCGGTTTGCAATACAATATACGTTGCAAGCATAAAAACACACGGACACAACACACGAAAGGGGCGGTGTTATGAGACTTCTTATAGCTGAGGATGAACCCGATCTCGCGGAGGCTCTCACGGTGCTTTTTGAAAAAAATCAGTTTTCCGCAGACGCGGTAGGCGACGGCTTTGCCGCATACGAATACGCGTCGTCAGGCGAATACGACGCCATCATATTGGATGTAATGATGCCGAAAATGAACGGTGTCGACGTTTTGAAAAAACTGCGTGAGGAGCATATAAACACACCGGTTATGATGCTTACCGCAAAGACGCAGAAGGATGACAGGATAACCGGTTTTAATGCGGGGGCTGACGATTATCTTCCGAAACCGTTTGAACCCGATGAGCTTATCTGCCGTGTCCGTGCCATGCTCAGGCGCAGCTCGGAGTACAAGCCTACGGTGCTGACCTTCGGCGACGTGTCGCTTGACTGCGGCTCGGGACTTCTCTGCTGCGGCGGTAAAAGCGTTCGGCTCACCGGCAGAGAATTCCAGCTTGCCGAGATGTTTATGCGTTCTCCGAACGTTGTTTTTTCCGCTGATCGTATGATGGAAAAAATATGGGGTTGGGATTCCGATGCCGAAATAAACGTCGTTTGGGTTCATATATCGAATCTCCGAAAAAAGCTGCGCGGTATCGGTTCGTCCGTTACCGTTAAGGCGAACAGGGGAATGGGTTATGTGCTGGAGGCAGAAGAATGATAAAACGTCTCCGAAAACGCTTCATTATCATTGCGACCGTTGCCGTTACGGCTGTTATGCTGGTGCTGTGCCTTATTGTAAATGCGGCGAGTTATGCGTCGGTAAATTCCGAGCTGAAGCAGATGCTTGACGTTATAGTCAACAATGAAGGTCACATTCCGTCGCCCGATGACACGGAGCGTGAGACTCCGCCCGAAAAACCGACGGGTGACATGAATGCGCAGGCCGGTGCCGAGGCGCAGGGCGATATGAATGCTCAGAGCAAGAAGAGCGGTATTATCCCGTTTGTCGGCATTTCGGAACGTCACGACGGGCAGTTTACACCCGAAACACCGTTTTCGACGCGCTATTTTATGATAAAATATAATTCGGCGGGGGAGCTTACCGATTCGCAGTTTGACAGGATAGCCGCCGTGACGGAGGACGACGCGGCGGAGTATATCGCTATCGCGACAAAGCACGGCGAGGGCTACGGCTATATTTCGGGATACAAATACTGTGTAAAAAACACGGGCGATGACGAGTACACCGCCGTTTTTCTCGATTGCTACCGCGATATGAGGAACCTTAAAATAACGGCGGTGCTGTCTCTTGCCGCTGTTATTGCGTGTGTGGCGGTCGTGTACGTTATAATAGTTTTGTGTTCGCGCCGCGCCATAGACCCGCTTGTCAAATCCGCCGAGAAGCAGAAGCAGTTTATAACCGATGCCGGGCACGAGCTGAAAACTCCGATAACCGTTATAGCGACGAGTCTTAAGGTGCTCGAAATGGAAACGGGCAAACAAAAATGGATAGACAAGGCACAGGCACAAACCGAAAGGCTGACCGAGCTTGTAAATTCGCTTGTCGCCCTTGCGAAAACGGATGAGGGCGCATCGTTCAGGCTTGCAAAATTCGACATAAGCGAAACGCTTTCCGAAACAGCCGAGTCGTTTGCCGATTATGCCGAAACAAAGGGGCATGTTCTGAAAACCGATATCCCCGACGGAATAATTTACAACGGCGACGAATATGCCGTGCGGCAGCTGGTCAGCGTGCTTATCGACAATGCGGTAAAATATGCGTCCGAGGGCAGCTCCATTGAATTTTCGCTTTCAAAGGAGAAAAAAGGCGTTTCGATTCGCTGCAAAAACGAATGCGACGGAATAGATACCTCAAAGCTCGATAAGCTGTTCGACCGCTTTTACAGAGCCGACGAGTCGCGTTCTTCTTCGGGCGGCTTCGGCATAGGTCTTTCGCTTGCAAAAAGCATTGCCGAGGGGCATCACGGCAGCATAAAAGCTGCAAGTCCCGACGGCAGGACGGTGATTTTTACAGCCGAACTGAAATGATGTGCAAAAAATGTATATTCGCAGTCAAAAATATGTATTTATGCAGCCGCAGCCGTATATTCGGCATGCTTTGTCGGAATAATATGCAGAGTCTTTTGTTTCCGTGTTTTGTCTGAAAAGCATGTATAATGTCGAATACTTGTGAACTGTGCACAAAAACTACCGCTGAAAGCAGGGCAGAATGACGAAGCTGCCGAAACTTGCAAAAATGAAAAAATATACTTGACATTTGATTTAATATACTGTATCATTATGCACAACAGATGAATAAACATTCAATCGCACAACAAAGACTGTTTACGTTTCGATCGGAGGCAACAAAAATGGATAAGTCAAAGATAAAAAAAGTGGTTCTTGCGTATTCGGGTGGACTTGATACATCTATCATTATTCCGTGGCTGAAAGAAAACTATAATAACTGTGAAGTTATCGCCGTTTCGGGCAACGTCGGTCAGGCTGACGAGCTTGACGGACTTGAAGAAAAGGCAATCAAGACGGGCGCATCAAAGCTTTACGTCGAAGACCTTACAAAGGAATTTCTCGACGATTTTGTATTTCCCTGCGTTCAGGCGGGTGCAAAGTATGAGGATTATCTTCTCGGTACATCGTTCGCGCGTCCTCCGATTGCAAAGCGCGTCGCTGAAATTGCAGTAAAAGAAGGCGCGGACGCCATAGCGCACGGCTGCACAGGCAAGGGTAACGACCAGGTTCGTTTCGAACTTGCGATAAAAGCACTTCTGCCCGACATGCCCGTTATAGCTCCGTGGCGTGAGTGGAGCATCAAGAGCCGTGAGGAAGAAATAGAATATGCCGAGGCTCATAAGATTCCGCTTAAGATAAGCCGCGAAACGAATTATTCGAAGGATAAAAACATCTGGCATCTGTCGCATGAGGGTCTTGACCTTGAGGACCCCGCTAATGAGCCTAAATACAACACTCCCGGCTTCCTCGAGTTGGGTGTATCGCCCGAACAGGCTCCCGACAAGCCGACCTACATAAAGCTTCACTTCGAAAAGGGCGTTCCCGTTTCTCTCGACGGCAAGGAGATGAACTCCGTCGAACTTGTCACCGCGCTCAATAAACTCGGCGGCGAGAACGGCATCGGACTTCTCGATATCGTTGAGAACCGTCTTGTCGGCATGAAGTGCCGCGGTGTGTACGAAACTCCCGGCGGAACTATCCTCTACAAGGCTCACGAGGTGCTTGAAACTCTTACTCTGGACAAGGAGACTTCTCACTACAAGGCTCTTGTCGCGCAGAAGCTCGCCGAGCTTGTGTACAACGGTCAGTGGTTCTCTCCGCTCACAAAGGCGATTCTCGCTTTCGTAAAGAGCACTCAGGAGACTGTTACCGGCGACGTTACTCTCAAGCTTTATAAGGGCAACATGATAAATGCGGGCGTTACATCTCCCTATTCGCTCTATGATCCCGAAATTGCGACCTTTGACGAGGATGACGTTTACAATCAGGCGGATGCCACAGGCTTTATAAACCTTTTCGGACTTCCCACCAAGGTTTATGCCAAAATGAAAAAGAAGTCGGGACTTGACTAAAATCACCGAAAGCGCGTAGTATTTCAGCTTTTTCCCGCGGCTGCTGCATTACCTCAGTTGTGCGATGCGGCAGCCGCTTTTTTACATGTAAAGGAGAGATATCCATGGACAAAATGTGGGCGGGCAGATTTTCAAAGGCACTTAATTCCGAGGCGGACGATTTTAATTCCTCGATAACCTTTGACTGCCGCATGTACAGGCAGGATATAAAGGGTTCGATGGCGCATGCCGCGATGCTCGGCGCGTGCGGTGTGCTTACCGACGGTGAGAGTGCGCAGATAATCGACGGCTTGCAAACCGTTCTTGACGATATCGACAGCGGTGCTCTTGCGATAGATATGAACGCCGAAGACATTCACATGTTCGTTGAAGCGGAGCTTACAAAACGGCTCGGCGATGTCGGCAAAAAGCTGCACACGGGCAGAAGCCGCAACGATCAGGTTGCTGTCGATTTGCGTCTTTGTCTGCGCGATGAAACGGACGAAATTAAACAGCTGCTGCTGAAACTCATCTGTGCGGTAAATGATAAAGCCGCGGAGTATGCCGATGCCGTTATGCCGGGTTACACGCATTTGCAGCGTGCTCAACCCGTCACGTTCGGTCATTACCTCAGTGCGTACTCGATGATGTTCATGCGAGATGTCACACGTCTTGAGGATGCCGTCAAACGTATGAACGTGTCGCCGCTCGGCTGTGCCGCACTTGCGGGTACGACATACCCGATTGACAGAAATATGACTGCCGCCGCGCTCGGCTTCGACGGGATTTCAATGAATTCGCTCGACGGTGTATCCGACCGTGATTACTGCGTCGAGCTGCTGTCGTGTTTTTCGACACTGATGATGCATCTGTCGCGTTTTTCCGAAGAAATTATTCTGTGGCAGAGCTGGGAGTTTAAATTCATAGAGCTTGACGATGCCTTTACGACAGGCTCAAGTATCATGCCGCAGAAAAAAAATCCCGATATGGCGGAGCTTGTAAGGGGCAAAACGGGCAGAGTATACGGTGATCTCATGGCGATGCTCACCGTCCTTAAGGGCATTCCGCTTGCGTATAACAAGGACATGCAGGAGGATAAGGAGGCGGTGTTCGATGCCGTCGACACTGTCAAAAAATGCCTTTCGGTTTTCGCTCCGATGATTGAAACGATGAAAGCCATTCCCGAAAATATGCTTTCGGCAGCGAAAAAAGGCTTTATAAACGCGACCGACCTTGCCGATTATCTCGTCGGCAAAGGGATTCCGTTCCGCACGGCTTACAAGGCTGTGGGGCAGGCTGTCGGATTCTGCGTAAAAAACGGCAAAACGCTCGAAGAACTGACGCTTGACGAATATCATAACTTCGCGGCGGAATTCGATACCGACCTCTATGATGCGATTGATATCAAAAACTGCGTCGAAAAACGCATTTCCGCAGGCGGCACGGGCGCGGACGCGGTAAAAGCCGAGCTTTCGTATGTATCCGATTTTTTGAAAAAATATGATTTGGCTTGATTTTTGATTTTTACAAAACCGTCCTCATTCAAAATCGGGGACGGCTTTTTTGCCTTCGGCAGGATGCTTTCGCTTGATATTTTTCTGCTTCGGCGGTAAAATTTAATTAAAATATTAAAAAAACGGTTTGAGGAGGATATATATGGATAACGGCAAAGCGGTCGAGACGGTCAAAAAGCTTGCGTCTCAAAATAAAAAAATCACATTCGCGGAGTCCTGCACGGGCGGACTTGCGGCAGCGACGCTCGTTTCGGTGCCCGATGCGTCAAAGGTGTTCGGCGGCTCGTTCGTGACATACTCCGAAAAAGCAAAAACCGAACTTGTCGGTGTTGACGCGGCTGTTATCGAAAAATACGGTGTTGTGAGCGAGGAAACGGCACGTGAAATGGCTGTCGGCTGTGCAAAACGCATCGGGTGCGAAGTCGGAGTCGGTATCACAGGCATTGCGGGGCCGACGGGCGGCACTGAGACGGTACCCGTCGGCACGGTCTGTTTCGGCTTTTTTGTTGACGGAAAAGTACTGTCGTTTACGGCGCATTTCGGTAATATCGGACGCAATGAAGTGCGCGAAAAAAGCGTCGAATTTGTGTTTTCGACGCTCTGTGAATTGCTGTAATCGGCTTGCTTTTGATGTTTTTTCAGTATGCCTTCGGAAGGTCCCAACGGAAAACGGATGCCAACAGACGCAGTGCAAACACGGTGCCGATGCCGCAGACCGCCGCAAGCACGCCGTTTGTTTTCCAAACGACGTTAAGGAGATAATAAACACTCCCGCCGACGAGCGACGCTACCGCATACACGCGCTTTGAAAAAACGAGCGGTATCTCGCGGATGCATATATCGCGGAAAATGCCCCCGCCGCAGCCTGTGGTCATACCGAGAAATATCACGAAAAACGCGTTGTCGGCATAGCCGGAGCTTGCAGCCAGATTTATTCCCGCAACGGTAAAAACACCCAGACCCACCGCGTCGAAGATGTTGTTCACGCGGTCGATTGCCGCTGCCTTTGTTTCAAATTTTGAATTGAGAGCCTTTGCGGCGGCGAATGTTACACATGCAGCAGCCACAGCCGCAATGAGGTACGAATACGAGCGGAACATCGCGGGCGGCAGATTGCCGAGAAGCGTGTCGCGTATGACTCCGCCGCCGAGCGCGGTGACTATACCGCAGAAAAGCACCCCGAAAATATCAAGGTGCTTGTGCATTGCCGCCATTGCGCCCGAAACGGCAAATGCAGCCGTGCCTATTATTTCAAGAGAGAAAAATATTCCGTCCATGGTTTTACTCCGTGTTAAAAACCGACACGGGTTCGGTCAAAGTTTCATGCCGCATTCGGGGCAGAAAGACATGCCCGCGTTTACGAACGCTCCGCAGCCGGGGCACACGGGCGAAGGCTTTTTCTCCGCTTTGCGCGGTGCGCCGCATTTTGTACAGAACATCGCCCCCGCCTCGAGCGGTGCGCCGCAGCTTGTGCATCTGATTCCGACTGCAGTCGGGCGTGTCGGCGCGGAGTGCGTGACGGGTGACGCTTTCGGCGACGGAGTGTCGGTTATTGTCTGCTCCTCCACCACAAGTCCGTCGTCTATTGCATCAAAATCGGGCAGCTCGACGGCTTCGGCAGATGCGGTTTGCGCGGCGGGTATCCTTGCCGCCGCTGCATCCGTTTTTGAAAAAGCTCTGTCTGCCTGCGCTTTTTTTGCGGCGTATTTCTCGGCAGTCATGCGGCTGATTTCGGCTGCCGCTCTTGCTGCCGTTTCGTCAAGCTCGCCGTCGGATTCGATAGGGGATTGCGGCTGACTGCCGCTTGTGTCTGCCGTTTTTTCGGACTGTGATACCGTTTCAAAGGTCACGTCGGAAAAGATGCCGCCGTTTTGCCGAGCGGGTGCGGCTGCGGCGGCTTTCGGCAGTGTGCCGATTTCGGTCTTTGCCGCAGTGAGGATATCCGACGAGCGTTCGCCTGTCGCGGCGGCATTTTGCGCAAGGTCGGGAGTCGGCTTTGCGCTCACCGTCGGCGCGGCTGCTGCGGTCGGCTTCGCACTTACGGCGGGTTTTGCCGCCGTATCCTTTTTTACGGGAGTGCCGCACATGATGCAGAAGTTCGATTCGGGGCGCATCTGATAGCCGCATACGCTGCAGATAAGTCTTTCGCCCGCGCCGTCGCCGATTTTGTTTGCCGTGCGCGGCACGGCTTTGCCGCATTCGGGGCACTTTGCTTCTCCGTTTTCAAATTCCGCTCCGCAATAGGGACACAGCACAAGACCCTTAAGCTCGAGAATGCTTTCGCGGCAGTCGCTGCTCTTTTTTACCAGCTCGGATATTGCTTTTATGCGATCGGAAAACTCCGGCACTCGGTCGTTGCAGTGCAGCTTATAGTACTCCTCGCCGAGCTCCGCATAGAGCAGCTCAAGCTGCGTGTCATTTTCTTTTATTATGGAGTTCAGTCGTGTAATTTCAGCAATATCCTTTGTTTTTTCAACGGCACTGCGGCTTGCGTCGGATATTTTTTTGCCTAAATTATCGAATAATGACATCAAATTCCCCCTTTGCGGATTTTTGCGCTGTTTATGTAATATTACTGCATATGACTGCAAAAACAGCCAAAAGCCTGTATTTGCGGCACCTTCTGAATTGTGCTCTTATTCCAGCTCGACGAGGACTAAACAATTTCGCTTATGTATTTTTGCTTTTTGTTTGTCTCACTATTTTGATTTTACGATTTATCTGTATTATCCTGTGCTAAAACGCCCTTG
>CAVFAD010000036.1:0-1614 GCA_963620305.1 Bacteroidaceae bacterium
GCACGAAGAAAAGGGCGTTGATTTCTGGTGGATGGACTGGCAGCAGGGAAAAAACTCCGATGTTGACGGACTTGATCCGCTTTCCGCGCTTAACAGATATCACTACCTCTACAGCATTCACGACGGCAAACGCGGACTTATTCTTTCCCGCTTTTCCGGAGCAGGAGCACACCGTTACCCGATAGGTTTTTCGGGTGACACCTTTATGACATGGACTTCGCTTAATTACCAGCCTTATTTTACGTCTACGGCATCAAACATAGGCTACACATGGTGGAGTCACGATATCGGCGGACATACTTTCGGCGTGCGTGACGACGAGCTGTATCTTCGTTGGCTGCAATACGGTGTTTTCAGTCCGATAATGCGGCTTCATTCGACGTCAAATGAGTTTATGGGAAAAGAACCGTGGATGTACCGTTCGGACGTGTGCAGATATGCGACGCAGGCTTTGCGATTTCGCCACAGACTTATTCCGTATCTCTATACAGCAAATAAACGTACGGCAGCGGAAGGCATTCCTCTTGTGAGACCGATGTACTACGAGCATCCGCGCTGTAAAGAAGCGTATGAAGTAAAAAATCAGTATTATTTCGGTTCGGAGCTTATTGTTTGTCCCATTACATCAAAAATCGACAGCCGCATTGAGCTTGCGCAGACCGATGCTTTTATTCCTGACGGCAGGTGGACTGATATCTTCAACGGAAGAATCTACAGCGGCAGCAAACGCCTGAAGCTTTTCAGAGACGAAGAAAGTATTCCCGTACTTGCAAAATCGGGTGCTATCATACCGTTATACACGGAGTCGGTCAAAAATTCGACAGAGAACCCGTCGGAGCTTGAGCTTTGGATATATCGCGGAAACGGCAGCTATGAAATGTATGAGGATGACGGCACGACATACAATTACCTCGACGGAGCATTTTCCACAACGCAATTTAAGATAACCGAAAACGGCAGCACATATGAGTTTGAAAAACTGCCGACAGACGGCAATACTTCTGTTATTCCGAATAAGCGTACGTATATACTCTCGTTCAGAGATATTCTAAACACAGGAAAAATCGAGATCCGCAAAAACGGCAGAGGAATAAAGCCAAAAGCGGATACGGACAGCGGATTTCTGCGGATATGCATTTCGGAGATTTCACCGCAGGATAATGTAACGGTAAAGCTGTCTGATGTCGCTGTCTTGAAAAATCCCCCGTTGAGAGAACGCAGAACTGCTTTGATTTCACGCATACAGGGTTCAAATGACCTAAAAAAGCTGTGCTTTGAGTCCTTTGTTGTCAAAAATAAAAGAACATATATTCCGCATTGGTTAAAGGATGCCTTGACCGAAATCGAAACTCTTGACTGAAGAACACGCCGCTCCTGCGGCGTTGTTTTTTTTCGAACGCCCTTTCAGTGCTGACTTTACGGGAGACTTTTTTTGAGTATAATCCGGTACTATCGCAATATCATCAAATAGTGTCCCGTTCGGTTTATCTCCGCATAAAATGTCCGAAATTTCAAAAAAAAACACAATCCGCCTCACTCAAAAAAGCAAAGCGGACTGCGCATTTACAATTGTCACAATGACAATGTTCCGTCAAGTCTCCGTACCGTTCCCGT
>CAVFAD010000036.1:1624-18959 GCA_963620305.1 Bacteroidaceae bacterium
CAAAATACTCGTTGTAGATGCCGACAAGAAATTCTTTAAGCGCGGGATCCGATTCAATTTTTATGTCTGCAATCAGTATTTTGATGATTGCAACAATAATCTTTACTATTGTAACCATAATGCACTCCTCCTACCGAATCAAACCTTAAAAAAAGTATAAATCACTAAAGTGCAAAAGTCAACAGAAAAATCGTTTTTTGCGTCACCCGCAGCGTTTTGTTCGCCTTGCCGCAGAAAAATGCACGCAAACTCACTGCACAACCGCAGATTAGCGGTTGACGGTATATGCGGATGCTTTTCCGCCCTTAAGCGACAGCCTAAAAAAGCCGTTTTCGGGCAGGACGGTATTGCCGAGTGTATCTGTAAGCGAAGACATTCCGTTTGCTTCAACCTTAACGACCCTGTCTTTGGGCGACAGAAGCTCAAAGCCGACTGTCTTGCCGCGGTTAAATTCGGCGGAGACTTCTATGTTTCCTCTTGCCTTCAGCCGTTTGAAAGAACCGCTTATGTGCTCCGTAACGGCAGGCAGCAGCGTAATGCAGTCCATGTGACTCTGGAGCAGCATTTCCGCGACGGATGCGGCACCTCCGAAATTGCCGTCGATTTCAAAAGGCGGATGAATGTCAAACAGATTATCATTCGTGGAATTTGTGAACAGTGCGCGTAAATGCTTTTGAACATTTTCTCCGTCCTCCAAACGGGCAAAAAGGTTTATGAGCCATGCCCGCGACCAACCCGTATGACCGCCGCCGTTTGCAAGCCGAAGCTCAAGAGTTCTGCGTACAGCCGCAAAAAGCTCAGTTGTATTTTTGTTAATCGCATTGTCGGGATAAAGAGCAAACGCATGTGAAACATGGCGGTGACCGGGTTCGGTCTCAGCGTAATCCTCGAGCCACTCCATAAGCTGACCGCGCCTGCCTACCTTGAGCGGCGGAAGCCTTTTAAGCGTTTCCGCGGCTTTTGCTTTAAGCTCACCGTCCTTCTTGAGGATATCTTCACATGCAATATAGTTTCTGAGACAGGCACCGATTATCTCGGTGTCCATTGTCGGAGAAAAGCAGACGCAACCGCGCTTGGATTTATCCCCCGTCTCGTCGGTGTAAAAGCTGTTTTCCGGACTCATTGACGGTCCTGAAACGAGCTTGCCGTCATTGTCTTCAAACAGATAATCTATGAAAAACAACACACATTGACGCATGTATTCATAGGCGGTATTTTCAAGGAAATCTCTGTCCTCGGTGAAAAGCCAATGTTCCCACAAATGAGTGGAAAGCCATCCCGCGCCCATCGGCCATATTCCCCATGCGCCGTCGGCAGGAGCGGTGTAACCGTAAATGTCACTGAGATGATGCACGACCGTACCGCGGCAGCCGTAGTAATCCTGCGCTGTTTTCTTTCCGGGTTCAAGAAGATAATTGTTCATATATTTAAACAGAGCCATATGACATGTGCTTATATTCGCGACCTCGGGCAGCCAATAGTTCATTTGAAGATTTATGTTGGTGTGATAGTCGGATCCCCACGGATTATTCAGCTTTTCAACCCAAACCCCCTGCAAATTGGCGGGAAGTGTATCTTCGCGCGAAGAAGAAATCATAAGATATTTGCCGAACGCAAAATACAAAGCTTCAAGTCCTATGTCACGGGCGTCGCCGTCATCGCGAAGACGCTGCAAACGCATGTCAACAGGCATGTTTTCAAGCGCGTCGGGAGAAACAAATTGAATTTCGGATGAACCCGCAAGAGCGGAAAAATCCTCGGTATGGCGTGCGTATATCCCGTCCCATTCGCCGCAGCTGTCGATAATATCCCTGCAAACGTCTGCGTATGCACCGCCGAAATCAAATTCCGCCGCAATTGCGACAGTGATAAATGCGGATTTGCTTTCCGAAATCACGAGCTTTCCGTCGGCAAAAGATACTTTGCAGTCGCCTGCTGCTTTTATGCAAACGGCAAAAGCATGTCTGCCGTTCTGTGTAGTGCCTTTAACGGTCAAAACTCCGTTGCCGTAATCAAGCGAACGGATGTTTTCGCGGCTGTATATTACATCGAAGCTGATTTTTTCCGTTGAAGAAATTTTAATTCCCGTGACATTTGCGGGGTAGGAGCAGATCGCCGTTTCGGATATTTCGCTTCTCCCCTTTTTGTACGATGCAGTAAAAACACCGTTGACAAGGTCCAGCTCCCGTCTGTAATTTTCGACAACGGTTTTATCCGCAAAATCGAGTGTGAGCAACCCTGCATATTCGTTTGATTTTACAACTCCGATGCCTTCCGAAAGATTCTCATTGACCCAGTTGTCAAAAAGTTTTACACCGCTCAGATACATTTTACGTATCTCGGCGAGTCTGTTTTTGAATATTGAGCCGTCCATGTCCTGACAGGAACCGTCCCAAATGCTGCCGTTGCAAAGATAAACTTTTTCCGCATAAGGGTCGCCGAAAAACATTGCGCCCATTCGTCCGTTTCCGACGGGAGAGCCTTTTTCCCATTCGTCCGCAGGAGACGCAAGAAAAATTTTGTGTTCGCTCATATGTGATCCTCACTTCTTTTTGTTGTGTATGTACATTATAACAGCTATGTCGGCATGCTCTCGGAAACGGTACGACCGAAAACATGCCGAACGAATTGTTATAAAAGCAACTTACATATTGACTGTGTATGCGGATGCTTTTTCTGCCTTGAGCGGCAGCACAAAGAAGCCGTTTTCGGGCAGGACGGTGTTGCCGAGTTCATCTGTAAGCGAAGACATTCCGTTTGCTTCAACCTTAACTACCCTGTCCTTTGCCGCAAGAAGCTCAAAGCGTACGGTTTTTCCGTGTTTGAATTCTGCAGAAACTTCTGTATTTCCGCGCGCTTTCAGTTTTGTGAAGCTGCCCGACACATCTTTGCCTGCAGCAGGCAGGAACATAATATAACCCAAATGGCTCTGCAAAAGCATTTCGGCTGCGGCAGCTGCACCGCCGAAATTACCGTCAATCTGGAACGGCGGATGGGTATCGAAAAGGTTACCGAGCGTTGATTTTGTCAGCAGCATACGGAAATGCTTCTCGGCATTTTCGCCGTCCCCCAAACGCGCGAACAGATCTATAAGCCACGCACGCGACCAGCCCGTGTGTCCGCCGCCGTTTGCAAGACGTCTGTCGAGCGTTTTTTTGATGGCTGCGAAAAGTTCCGGCGTTTCTTTGCTTATCAAATTATCGGGATAAAGGGCAAAAGCATGCGAAATGTGACGGTGACCGGGTTCCGGCTCATCGTAATCCTCAAGCCATTCCATAAGCTGACCGTGCTTGCCTGTTTTGAGCGGCGGGAGTTTTGAAAGTGTCTCCTGCGCCTTTGCTTTAAGCTCGGCATCCTTATTGAGAATGTCCTCAACGGCAATATAATTTCTGAGACATGCCGTGATTATCTCCGTGTCCATCGTCGGTGAGAACGAAATGCAGCTCTGAACCTTATCGACGGGAGTATCGGAATAGAAGTTGTTTTCGGGGCTCATCGACGGACCGGAAATAAGCATTCCGTTCGAATCCTCAAAGAGATAATCAATGAAAAACAGTGCGCATTCACGCATATATTCGTATGCAGTGTTTTCAAGATATTCTTTGTCTTCCGTAAAGAGCCAGTGCTCCCACATGTGTGTGGAAAGCCACGCCGCGCCCATGGGCCAAACGCCCCACAACCCGTCGGCGGGACAGGTAAATTCATAGATATCGCTCAAATGATGCAGTACCGTTCCGCGGCAGCCGTAATAGTCACGAGCCGTTTTTTTGCCGGATTCCAGCAGATACTTGTTCATGTATTCAAACAGCTGCATATGGCACTGCGAAATATTGGCAACCTCGGGCAGCCAGTAGTTCATCTGGAGGTTTATATTTGTATGGTAGTCCGCATTCCACGGGTTTTCAATCTTTTCGACCCACACACCCTGCAGGTTGGCGGGAAGCGTGCCTTCACGCGAGGAGGATATCATCAGGTATTTTCCGAATGCAAAATAAAGAGCTTTTAATCCGTCGTCCTTTGCACCGTCATCGTTTTTAAGTCTTTCGAGACGCTTGTCGACGGGCATATTTTCAAGTTCCGGGTCGTTTTCGTATACAATGTCCGATGCGCCCGCAAGAGCCGAAAAATCCTCCGTATGCTGCTCGAATATACCGTCCCATGAATCGCATTCATCAAGGATATCGACACATGCGTCAGCATAATTTTCACCGAATGAAAGCTCCGTTGTGATGCTTACGGAAATAAATGCCGATGTGCTGTCGGCGACAAGAATCTTGCCGTCATGATACGATACCTTGCACTCTCCCTGCACTTTCAGTGCAACCGCAAAAGCGTGTCCGCCGTCCTGCGTGACGCAAATTGCCTTGAGAATGCCGTTATCATATGTAAGCGAACGGATGTTTTCGCGTTCGTACTCAACCGCAAAAGCAATTTTTTCAGAAGACGAAAAACGTACGGCGATTATTTCCGCCGCGTAAGCAGCAAACGCCTCTTCCTTTATTTTACAACCGCCCTTTGCATACGATGCCGCATATACGCCGTTTACAAGGTCTAATTCACGGCGGTAATCCGAAACATCGGTTTTATCGGCAAACGTTACCTTGACAATGCCTGCATATTCGTTTGACTTTACCGTGTAAATGCCGTCCGAAATGTTAGCGCGCGCCCACGGGTCGAAATCGCGCACGCCGTCAAGATACATCTGTCTTATCTCATCGATTTTTGCCTTAAATTTCGAGCCGTCGACCTCTTGTTTGTCGCCGTTCCAGATGCTTTCTTCACTGAGATAAATTTTTTCGGCAAACGGATCGCCGAAAAGCATCGCGCCCATGCTGCCGTTTCCGACGGGAGAAGCATTTTCCCATTCGGTAGCGGGAGCTGAAAGGAAAAGTTTGTGCTGGTTCATTAGAATACCTCTATTCTGCAGATTTTATTATGTAAAGCTTTACGGAATGTTTTTCCACCGATTCGCTTATGCATCCGTCCGAGACGAAATCGTAGTTCTCCCAGACATCGTGTACACTGTAGCGATCGGATATCGGAATTTTTACATATTCCTTATCCGCAAGCTCTTTTACATTGAATTGTGCCGTCTGTACAATACCGCTCTTATTGAAAAGGCAAACCGCAAGTCTGTTATCCGAAAGCGGTTTTACGAGCACATCGCACAGTCCGTTTGTTTTTTCGCGACGGCACTGGATGCCGAGCGGATCCTGATCTATCGCTATCGCGTCCTTATTTGATATCGTGCGTAGCGTTTCGCTGCGCGTATCAACCGTACCGTCACGGTTAATGAATTTTCGTATATCGTTTCCGAGTATCAGCGGTGCGCTCATCATACACCACAGAGAGAAATGCGCTCTGTTTTCGGTATCGGTGAGTTCACCGTTGCCGACTTCAAGCATATCGGGATCGTTCCAGTTTCCGGGACCTGCGGCAGCATATCTGCGCACATTTATTTCGTATATTGCCGCTATTGATGCCCAAAACGGCTTTATGTCGGGAGTGGTTCTCCAAAGATTGCCTGCAGTCGCGCCCCATTTCCACGGGCGGTTCAGTCCCCATTCACAGATAGAATAACAAATAGGCTTTTCGGGAGTGCCTGTTTTTTCGGCGACGAGAGCGGTTGCCCGTTTAAGCTCCCTTCCCATATTCCGATACTGCCGAGCGGCTGAATCAATGCGTGACTCAACGGGATTTGTCACAATAATGCTGTTGACACCCTTATTGAGATGAACAAGTCCCACATATGCTCTGCCGTCGCGCGTAAAGCCCTTTGTTGCGGGTACCGTAACAGAATAGGTATCCGTTCCGTTTATTTTTATTTCGGCATACTTTTTTGTCATACCGAATTTGCGTATACCGAGTGTAAGGTTATAGTCACCCTCATCGGGGATCGTTACATTGCAAAAAACAGCCTTGCCTGCTCCGTAGTCGAGTCCTGAGATAAACTCGTGCGTTCCAGACAGCTTGTCATCGGTCAGAAGCAACGCATTGCCGCGAAGCTCAGCTTCGGATGCCGGCACAAAAATGCTGTCGTTTTCACCGGGAACGGCAAACATCAGCCGTGTGATTTCCGGGGCGGCGGTCGGAATTGCTTCGTTGTGGCAAAAATCGTACTTAAAATATTCGATTCCCCACTTCGCAAATGTTTCCGCGTCGGTGCGTTCGTGATAAAGCGTGCCGGGAAGATCCTCACAGGTGAGAGTGCCGTTGGAGTTGTAGATGCCGAGTTTAAGTCCCATTGAATTTACTTTCTTTGCAAGCGCAGGTATGCCCGACGGAAACGTTGCGGGATCAGCCTTGAGCCGTCCGTTTTCGTCGCGAACGCTCGCCATCCAGCAGTCGTCTATATTGACATATTCGTACCCGCACTCCGCAAGTCCGGTTTTTACCATTGCAGCTGCAATATCGGCTATCAAATTTTCGTCAATACGGTTTCGGAAGGTGTTCCAGCTTGCCCAACCCATAGGGGGTGTAAGCGCAACGCCGTTTGAAAATCTGTCAATGCCTTCGGTGCGCACGCTTTGTGAGGCTGCAAGCTTTTTTGCAAGGCAAACGGGGCACAGATGGCTTTTTCTGAGTTCTTTTTTTATATCAAACATGTTCTACCTCCGCCGTTTTTTGTTTATATAATACAAAGGTTTTCAAAAAAAATCAATAGCAAGATATTTTTCTTTACATTTACGTTCTTTTGAGCTAAAATAAAATTTGTCGCGGAAAAAGTGTTCGCAGACAACAAAACAATCGGGAGATGTACAGATGCGCAAGGAAATTATAATGTTGACCGCAGCGGCGTTTTACGGAAAAAAGGTACAGGAATTCAGCAGCATGCAGTTCGACGCAGACTTTTTTGAAACAGTCAGATTCCTCACCTCAATGTCCGCAAAAATCAAGTACACCGAGAACGGTACGGTATATGTGGAGCCCGTGACTGACCTTCCGAAACCCGGTTCGGAATTTACTTTTGTCCGTTTCGCAAAAGAAAACGCGCTGTTTTTTCTCGGTGCGGCGGTAAATCTCGGTCTGACTTTCAAATTCACCGAGATAAGAAACGGCTGTGTCACTCGCGAAGAAGCCGATGCTTTGTCGGAATATGTCAGAGGAATAATGCAGATATCCGTTGCATCGAACGGCTTTGCTGCCTCATCGGCAAATTTTTGCGAAACGAACGGCTGTGTTGCGCACGCCCCCTTTGAATTTGCGGCGGGACTTTTACTTACGCTGCCGCTTATCGCAGTAAATTCATACTTCGGAATGGGCGGTCAAAAGGGCAACGAACTTACGGAATGGGTATATGACAGGCTTAAAAGATATGACCTTGTCACAAACCGATTCAATGACACGGTATACATTAAAAGTTTGAGGACGGAAATGCTTTCGCCGAAACAAAAGAAGTTGGGTCGTCCGAAAAAAATTCCTACGGAAACGGAAAAGGCATAAATGACTGTAATAATTGCAGAAAAGCCGAGTCTTGCAAGAAATATTGCTTCTGCGCTCGGAGACGGGAAGAAAAATCCGGGGTTCATTTCCTGCGGAGAGTATCTTGTTACATGGGCGTTCGGGCATCTGTTTTCGCTTTGTGATATTGAGGATTACACAGGAGCTGCGTCAAACGGCAGGTGGAACATGGAAAATCTTCCGTGCTTTCCCGATAAATTCAGGTTCAGGCTTAAAAACGGCAAAGACAAAAAACCGGACGCGGGAATCGTCAAGCAGTTTGAAACAATAAAGGCTCTTTGTCTTCGTGAAGATGTCGGTGCCGTGATTAACGCGGGCGATGCGGATCGCGAGGGCGAAATAATCATAAGGTTGTGTGTCGAAAATGCCTTTGCGGGCAGCGGAATACAAAAACCGTTCAAACGGCTCTGGCTTCCCGATCAAACTTCCGAAACCATTCTTTCCGCTCTCGGCGACCTTAAAGACGAAACGGAATACGAATCTCTTGCAAACGAGGGATTTGCGCGGACATATACCGACTGGCTTTACGGCGTAAACCTCACGCGCCTTGCAACACTCAAAACGGGTGCGCTGCTGCGCGTAGGCAGAGTTATAGTCCCGATAGTCAAGGCGATTTATGACCGCGACAGCGCAATAAAGAACTTTGTTCCCGAAATTTATTATGCTCTCGTTTCGGCTGCCGAAACGAACGGCGAAACCGTAGAACTGATATCAAAATACAAATTCCCGAAAGAGCAGTTTGCAAAGGCGCAGCGTGCCTGCGCAAAGCTGAACGCGCAGCAGGCGACGGTTACCGCAAAGAAATCAAAAAAAGACACGCTCAAACCGCCGAAACTCTTTTCGCTGTCAAAGCTGCAAAGCTACCTCGGCAAGAAATACAAAATGAGTATGGACGTGTCACTTGCCGCCGTACAAAAACTGTATGAGGCAGGTTACGTGACATATCCGAGAACCAATTCCGAATATCTCGCAACGGCGGAAAAAGACAAAATCAAAAAGATACTCGAGGTTGTTTCAAAAAAAGGCTATAACGTCAAATTCAGAGACGGAAAGACGATTTTTGACGATTCAAAAATAGAGTCGCACTCCGCTCTTACTCCGACATACAAAATTCCGTCGGCGGACAAGCTTGATGACAACGAAAAGAAAATTTATTCGGCGATAATGCGCCGTTTCGCCGCAGTTTTTTGCGCAGAGGTCTGCGTAGCGCAGAAAACGGAACTGACGGTAAGCGTCGGCGAGTGTGAGGACTACTCCCTCAAGGGAACGGTCATACTTGTGCCCGGCTGGACAAAATACGAACAGCCGCCTTCATCGACAAAGGTTATCCCCGCGCTCGAAAAAGGCGACAGCGTAAATATACATTTTGAGCCGAAAGAAAAGAAAACCTCTCCCCCTAAGCACTATACGATTGAAACTCTCAACAATTATCTTAAAAACCCGTTCCGAGCGGAAAAAGCGGAAATTGCCGAAAAGACCGAAAATGCGGAGACGGACGATGCCGACGACTACCGCGCAATATTCGAAGGTCTTGAACTCGGCACAGAGGCAACCCGCACGGGAATAATCGAAAATGCAATAAAAAGCAAATATATTGAGCTGAAAAAAGATGTTTACAAATTGCTGCCGGGCGGTGCTTTCCTGATAGAATCCCTGACCGCCATGGGCATAAGCATGGACAAATACAAAACGAGCACGCTCGGTCAGGCACTGAAAAAAGTGTACCGCGGAGAAATAACCGTGGAGGACAGCGTACAGCTTGCGAAGAATGAGATAGCAGAGGTTTTTTCGTCGCCCGACAACAATGCGGCAACGGAAGAATACACAGGATTTTACGGTGAAGTCGTAGGAATATGCCCGAAATGCGGCAAAAATGTCATAAAAGACAGATTTTCGTTCCGATGTGAAAGCGGGCGTGACGGCGGCTGTCCGTTCAAAATCCCGACCGTACTTTGCAAACGTGCAATCCCTGTACGCAGCGCCAAGGAAATCATTGAAACCGGAAAATGCAAAAAACTTACGGGATTCATTTCCAAAAACGGAAAACCGTTTGATGCCGAGCTTGAATATGAAAACGGCGGTGTGAAATTCAGTTTCACGAACCGCCGCGTCGCGGCTGATGAGTAAAAGCCGAAAAGCGAACGCCCTGATGAAAAATACACCGAATAATATAACGATACTACAGAAAGCCGAGAAAAATGAAACGCAAAGTCCTTGTTAACACCGCCTGTTTGTTTACGGCGTTAAGCATTTTTTGTTTATTTGCAGTGCAAGCCGACGGACAAACAATTGAAGCGACATCAGACAATGCCATCGCAGAACATCTCCCTGCGATCACTCTGTCCGAAACAACCGTGTCTGAGTCAACAACCGCGCAGGAATCGACAACCGCACAGGAAACAACAACCGCACAGGAGTCGACAACCGCACACGAACCGTCAAAAGATTTACCGATAGGCGACACTGACGAAGACGGAAAAATAACCGTAGGTGATGCGCGTACGCTTTTGAGATGCGCCGTCGGACTTGAAACGGTGCCCGACGGAAAACTGAAGCAATGGGATATCTTGGAAAACGGTGTCATTGACGTCGCCGATGCGCGGGCTGCTTTGCGTGTCGCGGTAGGACTGCCGACCGATTATGTTGAAGACGAACCGTCGGAAGAACCGACAGCGCCGACGGTGGAAGAATATGCAAAATCGCTTGCCAACAGCATCGAAAGGGATAATTTGGATGCGAATATGAAATTGCTGTGCAATAATGTCGGTTCACGATATACGGGATTGCCCGGAGAACCGAAAGCACGGGAGGAAATTTGCAAAGTATTGAAAAGTTACGGCTTTTCGCCGGAGTTTCAAAACGTATCGGTAGGCGACAAAAAACTGCCGTCAAAAAATATCATAGTCACGATTCCGACAAAGAAAAGCTCCCCTGACATTTACCTGTTTTCCGCGCACTATGACTGCAGTTCGCGCAGCGTGGGCGCAGTCGATAACGCATCGGGTGTCAGTATGCTTTTGGAATTTGCACGCGTTCTGAAAAGCAAAGAGACGGATTTCGGCTGTGAAATCAGAATAGCATTCTTTGCGGGTGAAGAAGACGGATACTACGGAGCGTATCGGTACCGACGCTCAATGTCGGACAGTGAACGCTCACGGCACAAAATTTTCTTTAATATCGACATGGCGGGTCATTCGACCGACGGCAACAAAAACTATCTGTGCGTAAGCACCGAACCGGTCATAAACACCTATTCGCCTACGAAAAAGACGGCATATGACAATATCGGCAGCAATGCCGTGCGCACGGCGCACGATATTGTAGGCTCGTGCGGAGAAGACGGATTTTATTCGCCCGTGGCTGCGGGGCAGCACGACATTGTTCCGTTCAGAAAAGCGGGACTTCCCTCCCTGACGCTTTCGTGGCGTGAGATAAATTCCTCGCGCGGTTCTCAAAACGACCATAACCTTGCGACCCCTGCCGTAATACATACAAGCGCGGACAACCTTTCGAATTTTGACAATGACTCACTGTATAAAACTTCGCGGCTGACAGCCGCATCTTTCGCCGTAATGACATACGGCTATATTTACTGAAAGAACGGAGAAATAAAAATGGTAAGAGAAATAATCGACTATCTTGCAGAACACGACCCGGAAATCGCGACGGCGATACGAAACGAGCTTTCACGTGAGGAACGCGGCTTGGAGCTTATTGCAAGCGAAAATCTTGTATCCGAAGCTGTCATGCTTGCGGCGGCGAATCCGATGACGAACAAATATGCGGAGGGTTATCCGTCGCACAGATATTACGGCGGCTGTTCCGCCGTCGACGAAGCGGAATCCATCGCCGTTAACAGAGCAAAAAAGCTGTTCGGGGCGGAGCATGCTAATGTGCAGCCGCATTCGGGTGCACAGGCAAACACCGCCGTATTTTTGGCACTGCTGAACCACGGCGACACGGTAATGGGAATGAAGCTTTCCGAGGGCGGACATCTCACACACGGCAGTCCCGTTAATTTCTCGGGTAAATTCTACAATATAGTTTCCTACGGTGTAAATTCCGACGGCTTTATTGATTACGATGAGGTTCGCCGTATCGCGGCGGAAAGTAATCCGAAGCTCATCATTGCGGGCGCATCGGCTTATCCGCGCATAATAGATTTCAAAGCAATGTCGGAAATTGCAAAGGATGTCGGAGCATACCTTATGGTCGACATGGCGCACATTGCGGGACTTGTTGCAGCAGGACTTCATCCGTCGCCCGTTCCGTATGCCGATGTCGTTACAACTACCACACACAAGACGCTTCGCGGTCCGCGCGGAGGACTTATTCTGTGTAAAGAAGAACTTGCGAAACAGATAGACAAAGCCGTTTTTCCCGGCTCGCAGGGCGGTCCGCTTGAGCACATAATAGCGGCGAAAGCCGTTTGCTTCGGCGAAGCACTGCGTCCGGACTTTACCGAATATCAAAAATGCGTTATCAAAAACGCAGCTGTTCTCGCCGACTCCCTCAAAAAAGAAGGATTCAACCTTGTCTCCGGCGGAACGGATAACCATCTCATCCTTGTCGACCTTACAAAGCACGGCATAACCGGCAAAGAGCTTGAAATACGTCTTGACAGCGTGGGAATCACCGTCAACAAAAATTCCGTCCCGAATGACCCTCAAAAGCCGACGGTCACAAGCGGCATACGACTCGGTACGCCGTCCGTAACGACGCGCGGACTCGGCACTGCCGACATGGAAAATCTTGCGCATCTTATCGCGCTGACTGCATTTGATTTTGATAATTCAAAGGCAAAGGTGCGTAATGAAATCGATAACATCTGTGCCGAGCATCCTATCTACAGATAAACCCCGGAAAACGTTCAATTAAAAAAATTCGTCCGAAGCATTAAAATGTTAAATCAGTCGGTTTTCTGTTTTTTGTTGACATCACCTAAAATCGATGATAAAATCAGTGCATAATAAACAAATGCAGTGATGGCGTTATGCCGACGGACAAATGCTCTTCAGAGAATCGGCGGACGGTGCAAGCCGACAGAGCATCCGAAGGCAGTCTCGCGCCGGAGCAGGCTTTCCCAAAGTCGGCGCGATTTTTTGCATCGACCGCGTAAGACGGCACGGCGGACACCGTAAACAGTCGAGGACTTACACAACAGCGTAAGTTTTGAGAGGCCGTTTTGTGCGGCAATCGCGGGTGGTACCGTGGTCGAATCCGATCATCCTGCGGAGACTTTTTAAGTCTCCGCTTTTTTTAGCGAAAAAACAAAAAAGCAAAGAAAGAAGCTGAATGAAATGAAAAAAGTAACCGTATCGGAGCAAACGCTTAAGATTCTCATGCAAAACACCTCTGTGCCGCTGCTGTTCAGAGAAAAAACGGCAATCGCCGAATGCATGGACGGCTACGGCGCGGATATCATCGAATTGGGCGAAATAAAAAAACTGCGCGAAGACACAATTATATACAAAACCGTTTCTTCAATCATAAAAAACGCCGCAGTATGCATTGACGCGGGCGACACGCATGACAGCATTGCCGCCGCATGGGAATGCGTAAAAAATGCCGCAAAACCGATTTTGCAGATAGAAATGCCCGTTTCGACGGTTACCATGGAATACAAGTACCACGTAAAGGACGACAAAGCGGCGGCAATGATTGACGATCTGTGCCGCACAGCCACGTCATTTTGCAGTGATGTTGAGTTTTCCGCGCTCGACGCAACAAGAGCCGAACCGTCGTTTTTGAGGCGCGCCGTTGAAACGGCGGTACATGCAGGCGCAACATATGTTACTCTTTGTGATGATGACGGCGGAAGTCTTGACTGCGAAGTAAGCGCGCTTGTCGCGCCCGTCGCAGAATATTGCAATATTCCTATCTTTGTAAGAGTTTCAAACCGTCTGGGAATGGCAACGGCTTGTGCGGCTGCCGCAATCAAAGCGGGTGCTGCCGGCATAAAGACTTCGGTTTCGGGCAAAGATTCTCTCAACACCGCAGCGTTTGGCAATCTTGCCGAAAACTGCGGAGAAAAGCTCGGATTTACCACCGCTCTCAAGCTTACGGAACTTAAAACCGATGTCAAAGAGCTTATAAAAAAAGCCGACAGACCGTTCGCCGTGCTTGAACAGGGCAGCGAATCACAAGGCTCCGACATCTGCCTTGACGCTTCAAGCTCTCTCTCGCAGATAAGCGCGGCGGCAAAACAGTTGGGTTATACTCTTTCCGCCTCCGACGAAGGCGAAGTTTTCCGCGAGGTGCTGCGCGTGTGCGAGAAGAAAGGCGCGGTCGGCGGCAGAGAACTTGAAGCGATAATCGCTTCGTCGGCAATGCAGGCACCCGCTGTTTACAATGTAAAGAGCTACAACACAACAAGCGGAAATCTGTCCGGCGCAATGGCAGGCATAACACTTGTAAAAAACGGTATTGAACTTGTGGGCACAGCTGTAGGAGACGGTCCCATAGACGCTGCGTTCAGAGCAATAGAACAGAGCATAGGGTTTCATTATGAACTTGATTCTTTCAAAATTCAGGCTGTCACCGAGGGTAAAGAGGCACTCGGTTCGGCACTTGTGCGATTGAGGAACGGCGGCAAGGTATACCCCGGTAACGGTCTGTCGACCGACATCGTAGGTGCAAGCATATATGCATATACAAACGCTCTCAATAAAATCGCCGCAGAGGAGGAAAACTCGTGAAGCTTTCATTTCCAAACCGTTTTCTCAAACTTTCCTCTTTCAATAAAATGTGCCGCTTTGCCTGCGACTACGGCTACGCGGGAATCGAAATATCCGACATCGCATCGGAAAGGCGCGAACATGCCGACAGCATATTCCGTCCCGAAAAAACGCAGGATGCACGCAGAATGCTTGTAAACGCTTCAACCGAAATATCGGCGGTCACGTTTCCGTTTCCGGTTGACTCGGAAGGAGTCGAAGTCGGCGATATATTTTCGTATGTCGACGCTGCCGTTCTTTCGGGCGCACGGTTCGTCATTCTCTGTCTATCCGCCGACGCGGATGTAAAATCCACTGTGAAAAAACTTGCCGCCGCCGCAAAAAAAGCAGAAAAAGAAGATATCGAACTGCTGTTTGAGACATCCGGGTTCGGTGCGTGCACAAAAAATCTGCTCGCTCTTTTCAACGCTTTTTCAAGCACGGCGGTCGGTGCGGCATGGGACATACGGGAAACATTCTTCACCGCGCACGAAACACCCGAAGACACAATAAGCTCACTCGGAGCATACATCAGATTTGTCCGTCTCGGCGACAGAAAAAACGGCAAAAACGTTCTTCTCGGAGAGGGCGAACTGCCTGTCGGGGACGTTCTCGATGCGCTTCGTTCCCTTAACTACGATTCATTTATATCGGCGGCACCGAATGACGAGATCGATGACGCGGATATCGTTCTGACACATTTTTCAAATTTCCTTGCGTCTTTCGCCGAAAAACACACGGTAAAAACGGCGCAGTACCGCAATCGCGCGGGAACGGGCGTTTTTCCGTGGAAAAAATTCGACATTCTCGAAAAAACTTTCGGGCAGATACTCGACGTTCTTGCGGAAAAATACCCCGACCAGACGGCATTCAGATACACGACTCTCGACTACACCAGAACATACTCGCAGTTCAGGCGCGATGTCGACAGGGTTGCGGCTGCATTTATTTCTCTCGGCGTAAGACCCGGTCATCACGTCGCCGTGTGGGCAACGAACGTCCCCGAATGGTTCCTCGCGTTCTGGGCAGCGACAAAGATAGGCGCGGTGCTTGTCACGGTCAACACAGCGTATAAGACATACGAAACGGAATATCTCCTGCGGCAGTCCGACACGCACACGTTGATTACGATTGAAAGCTGCAAGGACATAAATTACGGTCGGATTGTTTCGGAGCTTTGCCCGGAGCTTGCCGTAACAAAACCCGGAGAACCGCTTTACGCAAAACGCCTCCCGTTTTTAAGGAACGTCGTCACCGTCGGCTTTTCACTCCCGGGATGCCTTACATGGGACGAAATGCTTGAAAAGGGGCGCAAAATACCGCATGAAGAAGTCCTGCGCCGCGCGTCGCTCGTACAACCCGACGATGTCGCAAACATGCAGTACACGTCGGGCACGACCGGATTTCCGAAAGGCGTAATGCTTACGCACAGAAACATCATAAACAACGGCAAAACAATCGGTGACAGAATGGATCTCTCAACCGCCGACAGAATGATGGTACAGGTGCCGATGTTCCATTGCTTCGGCATGGTGCTAACCATGACTTCTATAATGACACACGGCGGCACGCTGTGCCCGCTGCCCTATTTTTCGCCGAAATCCTCACTAAGCTGCATAAACACCGAACGCATCACGTGCTTTAACGGTGTACCGACGATGTTCCTTGCGATGTTTAATCATCCTGATTTTGCAAAAACAGACTTCTCACACATGCGCACGGGCATAATGGCGGGGGCAAACTGTCCTCCGGAGCTTATGCGCAGAGCCGCAAAAGAGATGAATATGACGGAAATAGTGTCGGTTTACGGACAGACGGAAAGCTCTCCCGGCTGCACGATGGGCGAAGTAAACGAAAGTCTTGAACTCCGAACGGAAACGGTAGGCTCGGCATTCCCCGGCATCGAGTGCAAAATAACGGATCCGGAAACGGGACGCGAGCTGCCCGACGGAGAAAACGGTGAATTTGCAGTGCGCGGATTCAACATTATGAAAGGCTACTACAAAATGCCGCGTGCCACCGCACAGGCAATCGATACCGACGGCTGGCTTCACACGGGCGACATCTGCAGCAGAACACCGGACGGATATTATAAAGTTACGGGACGTCTTAAAGATATGATAATAAGGGGCGGCGAAAACATTTATCCGCGTGAAATCGAAGAATTTTATCTGACCGACAGCAGGATAAAGGACGTGTCCGTAATAGGAGTACCCGACAAAAATTACGGCGAAGAAGCCTGCGCGTGGATAATTCCAAAAGAAAACGCAACTCTGACAGAGGACGAAATGAAGGCATTCGGTTATGCCGGCATTGCCCGTCACAAGGTGCCGCGCTATTTCGTATTTGTCGAAAAATTCCCGATGAACGCCGCAGGGAAAATTCTCAAATACAAAATGAAGGAAGAAACCGTCAAAATGCTGTCTTTAACCTGAGCTTAAGCAGCACAATTCGACATGTTTTACAAATATCAAAAAACCGCTTGACATCCCGTTTTTTCCGTGTTAGTATATGTATAAATTTCATATCGGATAAAGGCTGTGACGAAGACGGAACTCTGCTGTCAGCTTTCAGAGAGTCGGGGACGGTGCAATCCCGACAGCATAAATGCTTTGTTTCCCATCACTTCCGAGCCGAAAGGATGAACGCTTTCAAGCTAATAGTTCTTTTCGTGATTGCTGCGTAAATGCATACGGCTTGTTTGAGCCTGAGGGGCACGTTTTTTCGTGCAATTTGAGTGGTACCGCGGGTATATTGTTACTCGTCTCAAGTTTCTTTCTTGAGACGGGTATTTTTTTATTCAGCTTGTCCGAAACGAAATTCCCGCGTGCGACACCGCGGCAAAAAAACTGTCACTATTCTTTTTCCGAAACGGAGGAACGTAAAAATGAGTACACAGACCGCAATGCCGGAGCTTATGGACGTTGCCCACCGCATACGCGAAATGCGCGAAATAATGGGTTATTCCGAAGAAACAATGGCGCAGAGAACGGAAGTAACGCTGCGTCAGTACAGAGAGTATGAAAAATGCGAAGCCGACCTTCCTTTCACTTTCATTTACAAGTGTGCGCTTGCGTTCGGCATCGAACTGACGGAGCTGCTGGAAGGACGTTCGGCAAAACTTCGTTCTTACAACGTTACGCGCAGAGGCATGGGAC